>JAIXUR010000252.1 GCA_027483425.1 Cyanobacteriota bacterium
CCCAAGAGTATGTGGTGATAGGGATGAGCCTCAGTCACCCACCGACCACCCGACCCACGTTCCCAAGAGTATGTGGTGATAGGGATGAGCCTCAGTCACCCACCGACCACCCGACCCACGGTCCCGAGAGTAGGTGGTGATAGGGATGAGCCTCAGTCACCCACCGACCACCAGACCCACGGTCCCGAGAGTATTTAGTGATGGGAATGAGCCGACTACCGACCACCAGACCCACGTTCTTCAAAAACGAAAAAGAATATGCTGGATGCAACTGGGCTCATTGCTCTAATCACCGATTTTGGCACCCAAGATAGCTACGTTGGGGTGATGAAAGGGGTCATGCTCACCCTGTGCCCGACAGTGCAATGCATCGACCTCAGCCACGATCTGCCGCCGCAGGATCTCTACGCGGCCCGGTTTACCTTGCTCAGCGCCTACCCCTATTTACCGTTGGGTATGATTTACCTGGTTGTCGTGGATCCTGGGGTGGGCACCCAGCGGCGAGCGATCGCAGTGCAGACCGGCCAAGGATTTTTGGTGGGGCCAGATAATGGGGTGTTCAGTGGGGTTTTAGCGCCGGAACCCGCTGTGAAGGCGGTGGAGCTGACCAACCCTGACTATTGGCGGATTCCCCAGCCCAGCGCCACCTTCCACGGCCGCGATATCTTTGCCCCGGCGGCGGCGCACCTGGCCAATGGTGTGCCGTTGGAGGCTCTAGGGCGATCGCTGGATCCGCAATCCCTCGTCCGCCTTCCCCTCGCCAGCCCCAGCCAGACCGCCGCTGGGTGGGAGGGGGTGGTGCAGTACATCGATCGCTTTGGCAACGCAGCCACTACAATTCCTGCCAGCGTGGTGGATAGTGGCCAGTGGACTCTTGCCGTGGGCAAGACTACTCTGCCTGGAGTCATCACCTATGGCAACGTCACCCCTGGAGACGCATTGGCCCTGGTGGGCAGCCACGGGTTTGTGGAAATTGCGGTGAACCAGGGCAGTGCTCAGCAGCGCTATGGGCTGGCCGTGGGCGATCGCGTCGTAGTGACCCTAATCACCCCCTAATCGCCGCTGGGGGGCTCTCGCCGGGTGACGGTGCCGCGATCAATCACCGTGCCATTCTGCGATAGGGTGCAGGCTAAGGACGTGCTGTTGGGCACAAACAGCGTCCACTGATCCTCACCCCGAAGGTTGCTGTAGTTGTAGCCTTCTGGGTTGGGCTCTCGCCGGGCCTCGGTATTCAAAAAGGTCATCCGATTTGCCCTGGAATAGATGCGAATGGTGAGAGGTGCCGAGGGCTGGGCTGGGTCACTGGATCGGAGGATATTGATGGCATAGTCTTCGCCGTTGCAATAGGCGATGGAGACCTGTGCCGGGGCGGCATTGGCGGAAAACCCCAAGGGGGCGAGGGTACTAGCGACTAGAGCGCTCCCCAGGGCTATTTTGTTAGACCACAGTTGCATGGCACGATGCTCCGAGTTTAGGCCAAGGTCAGCGGTGTTGCGGTGCGATCGTCCGACCAGGCCGATCGGAATCGCCGCAGGCCAGGGACAGCGTCTTCGATCATACAAAACTAGACGTCGCTAGGTACCGTGATCTTTTAGAATTCAGGAGGCAGGAGCCAGAATTCAGGAGGCAGGAGCCAGAATTCAGGAGTCAGGAGTCAGAATTCAGGAGTCAGGAGCCAGAATTCACCCGCGTTCGCGATTATCATCTCCTTGGCAACAGCAGGCTAGTCATTTCTTCCTGGGAGGGGTGAGGGGTGGGTTAATCTAGGCGGGGAGGGGCGTATCCGTAGACAGATACCCAAGGCTTGTCGCTGGTTTGTCCCGCTCTGCCCTGGCGGGGGCCAACGCTTTCAAGGTTTAGGACTTGCAGCGGCCTATCCCCGCAGCTCCCATACTCTTCGTGGCCGAAAATTCATCCTAGCGAAAGGGAATTCTCAATGATGTTTGCTCGTTTATCCGCTGCCAAGATGCCTGGGGGTACTTGGAGTCGCCTGGGGGCTGTGGTGGCCCTGGGTCTGATCGGGGCGATCGGCTGCACTCCCCGCGTAGACGTAGAGGTGGGTGCCCCTGAGATCGAGACCCCAGCGGCCGAAGTCGAGACGCCCGTAACCGGCACCGAGGCTCCAGACGTTGAAACGGCGGCGGCGGGCGTCTCCCCTACGGTGACCTTGACTGAGGTAGAAAGCCCGGCGGGGGGCATGGTTCAGCAGCTGACGCTACCAGGGCCTGAGGCTGGGGTGATGGTCGCCTGCGACCAGGAGGGGTTTGTGCCCTTTGCCTACAGCGACATGGGCATGGAGTGGGTGGGCTGCCAGGTGCCCAAGGCGGGCGGCTCGGTGGGGGCCGCCTCTACCCTCACGGAGCCAGCAATGGCCGAGGTGCCCAGTCCCGTGGGTGGCATGGTTTCCCAGGTAACAATTCCTGGCCCCCAGAGTGCCATGGTGGTGACCTGCGCGATCGGGACTCCCTTTATGTACGACGACCAGGGGGCTTGGGTGGGCTGCCAGGGCCTCTAGGGGTAGCCCTGTAAGGCGAGACAATTTTCTGTCACAGAATTGAGCCAGGAGCCAGAAGCCGGTCATGGCGGCACTCCTGACTCCTTTGGCATTGGCGGCTAGCTCAACTGTCGATGGCGGATCAG
>JAIXUR010000358.1 GCA_027483425.1 Cyanobacteriota bacterium
AGGCGGCCCTACAGACGAATTCCCAGGCAGCACCTTCCCAGGTAACTTCCCAGGCAGATTTGCCAGCGACTCAGCCGGCTCCACCAGCGCTGGAGCCCGCCCCCGCCCGGCCTGCCCCTCCGGCGCTGCAACTGCCCCCTGACCTGGCTCGGGATGCAGAGGTGACCCATCTATGGCGTTACATTCAAGGCCTGGTTGACCAGCAGGCGGGGCCGTTGACCCTAGGGCGGGCCTATCTGGCCCTGGGGCAGATGGGGCGCGATCGCCTCGCCTTCGAGGCTCCCGCAGCCAGCGATTTAGAGTTTGCCATGGCGGTTTACGAACGGGCGATCGCGGGTCTGCCCGAAGGCAGCGCCGACTGGTGCGATGCCCTCAACGACCTGGCCAGCCTCTACTGGCTTCGGGGCCAACAGCCGGGCATTGCTGACCCCGTGCCCTGGCTACAGCGCAGCGTTAAAACCTACGAACAAGCCCTGCAGGGGAGTCCGGGAGCTATCTCCCCTGATACCCTGGGGCGCATCTACGGCAATCTGGGCACGGTCCATGGACTATTGGCCAATTTCGACCCCTCTGACCACTCCCTAGAGCAGTCAATCGCCGCCTATCGACAGGCCCTGGAGTACTGCCCGGCGGCCCAGTCACCCATGGACTACGCCAACCTGCAAAACAGCCTGGGGGCGATCTACTGGCGACTGGCCCAGCAGGGGCAGCCCCAGCAGCACCTGCCCCTGGCCATTGCGGCCTACGGCGAAGCCCTCCGCTACCGCCCCGCCGAGGATGCTCCCCTAGAATTCGCCATGATTCAAAACAACCTGGGCATCGCCTACTGGAGTCTGGCCCAGCACCAGCAGGCCGAGCAGTTGCTCACCCAGGCGATCGCGGCCTACCAGGCGGCCCTTACCTATCGCACCCTAGAGGCCGCCCCGGCCAGCTGTGCCGCCACGGCCAACAACCTGGGCACCGCCTACTGGGATCTAGCCCAGCAGCCTGCCGTCAGCGGCGATCGCCGCCTGGATACCCTCCAGCGGGCCATTGCCGCCTACGAAACGGCCCTGGCCGCCGCCGAAACCGCTCTCCAGGCGTCGCCCTCTGCCCCCCTGGGGTTTGACCTGTGGGCCACCTGCCATAGTGCTGGGGTCGTGCATGACCAGCTGGCCCAGGCTCTGCCCTCCGACCAGCTTGAAACCCGCCAGCAGCACCTGCAAACCGCTCTGCACCACTACCTGCTCACCTACGAGGGCTGGCGCGACAGCCCCCAGCAGCTGGATGTGTTGATTACCGCCCTGGTGTACAACGCCCACCTGACCTTTGAGATCTTCGGTATTCCAGGTCAGCAGGCGGTGCTGGCGAAGCTGCCGGGAGAGCTGCTGCCCCAGGTGCTGCGGCGGTTGTAGGGGAACGTCTAGGTAGGATTGCCTCCGGGCATCGACTTCATACAGCTTTTTTACTCCGACCCAGGGGCCAATTTCCGCCGTTTCTGGTAATCAGCGGTAGGCTGAGAAATGGTCTTACGGTAGCGACGGTCTATGTCTGGTCTAGCCACCACCATTGAAGCGATTTTATATCTCAAGGGGCAGCCCCTGGAGATAAGCAAACTGGCAGAACTGGCCCGCTGCGATCGCGACGACATTGAGGAAGGGCTGATTGAGCTGATGGATGAGTACGCCCACCGTGACGGCGCGCTCGAAATTGTCGAAACCGTAGACGGCTACTGCCTCCAGCTCAAGGAGCGCTACCGGTTCCTCGTGGATATGCTGATTCCCCTAGACCTGGGCGTGGGTGCCCTGCGGACGTTGGCGGCGATCGCCCTCAAAGGGCCGATCAGCCAAACCGATCTCGTCGATTTGCGGGGCTCTGGGGCCTATCAGCATGTGCAAGAGCTCGTTGGTCAAGGCTTTGTGCGCAAGCGTCGCCAGGCCGAAGGGCGGTCCTCCCTGGTGCAGATCACCGAAAAGTTTTACCAGCACTTTGAAATCGATCAACTGCCCCAGCTGCTGGCCAAGGGGGCTACCCCAGACTCGGTAGACGACGGCGACCACGAAGACGACGAAGACGCTGACGACGGCCCCGCCTTCGAACCCGAGGAGCATGACGCCCCCTAGCGTATCCAGCCCATCATCGGCTTGTCCTTACCACCGTGGCGATCGCTACAGCTGGCATAGGCTCAGCCAACTTTCATGATTCGTTAAGCTATCATCGGGAATACTAATAGGTATGGGCAGGGTCGGGTTTGCCTTTTGTTACAGTAGATCTAGACAGCCCAGATTGTTTGTCGCCCACCATCCCCGATGTTGTGACCAGAGTTGTGACCAGAGGTCTCTGAGATTCCATGGTATTTAACCCTGAAGATGCTGAATTCATTGGTATGTCCACCAACAGTGACCAGGCCAATGAGTTGCTTAAATATCTCCAGCACCAGTCACCGGAGGTCTTAAGCCGGGTGGCCCAATCGGTGAGCGGCGAAATTAAGCAAATTATTGCCCACAACGTGCAGGGGCTGGTGGGGGTTTTGCCCGGCGATGGCTTTAATGTCCAGGTCAGCACCGATCGCGAAAACTTGGCTGGGCTGCTGGCCTCCGCCATGATGACCGGCTATTTTTTGCGCCAGATGGAGCAGCGCATGGAGCTCGAGCACACCATGTCGGGCTCATTCCTGGGCCTTGACGACAGCGATGCAACCCCTTAGGAATGAGTTCCCCCGGTAGAGGCGCAGAGCCCTGCCCCCTTAGCAATCGAAACCCTAATCGGTGTTGATCATGCCCTCCTCGGGGTTCACCACCCGCCAGAGTTTCTGCTTGATCTGAGTATCAAACACCTCCCACTTGAGGCGGTTGTACTCAGAGTTTTCGTAGAAGCCCGACAAAAAGCCCACCGGAATCTCAAACCCCCCGGCCATCGATCGCCCGCCGCCAAAAAACCGGCCTTCGCTGTCTTGGCCAAAGGCTTCTTTAATGAACTCGTCGGGGTCGAGGGTGATCTTGCTGGTACGCAACGAACCGATCACCACCTCGCGTTCTTCGTCCTCATCGTGGACAATACCGTAGACCACAGCGGTGTGCACATTGTCTTCGGTCACCAGAAAGTCAGCCGCCTGGGGAATGGCGTCTCGATCGTCGTAGCGCAGGTAGCCGACCCCGGCGATCGAGACATTGTCACGCACCTTGCGGTTACGCAGCGATCGCTCAATCACATCCATCACTCGCTTGGAGCGGGAGGCTTGGAGCACCGCGCTCAGCAGTTGGCCATCGTAGAACTGGCTCAGGTAGGCCGCCGCCATAAAGTCGCTGGCCCCGGCATGCATGAGCTGGTTAGTGTCGGCCCGCAGACCGTGCATGAGGGCCGTAGCGCACTTGGTATGCTTGC
This sequence comes from Cyanobacteriota bacterium, assembly GCA_027483425.1. Lineage (GTDB taxonomy): Bacteria > Cyanobacteriota > Cyanobacteriia > Phormidesmidales > Phormidesmidaceae > Nodosilinea. The sequence goes on from JAIXUR010000358.1 coordinate 3,364, forward strand.
TGTTGTTGCGATCGAGGGTGAGCAGCCCCTGCTGCAAATACTGGGTCAAAATAGTGGCCGTAGCCCGAATATGGGGCCGCAAATCGATAAATTCGGCATCGAGCTTAGACTGAGGGGCGTGGTGGTCAATGACCAGAACCAGGGGCAGCCCTGCCGCCCGCAGGTGTTTATAGAGTTGGCTAGTGGTGCCCTGGTTGTCGACCAGCACCAGACCCTGGTAGTTGGGTAGGTTAGGGTTGTCAACAGCGGCGATCCAGCGGCGGGCCGGCAACCCCGTCAGCCGCACCAGGGCAATATTTTCCTGGTGGCTCAGGGTGCCCGCGTAGACAATGTCGCACTCAATTTTGTAGTTCGCCGCAATTAACTTGTAGGCCCAGGCGGCCGACAGCGCATCCGGGTCAGGAAAATCCTGCATCAGCACCAGTTGCCGATCCCCTCGGTGGGTCTCTAGGAGCCGACGCACCGCCTGCACCGGGTCGTCGGCATCACCATCGGTGCCGGAGGGGGCCGTGGCTATGCCCCCCTTGCCGTTGGCAAAGGGTTCCTCCAGGTCTTCAGAGGCTGAATTAAACGTCATTTGGGGATTCCCTTCTGCGATCGCGTGGATAATCAACTGAGCTAGAAGCCTGATCGCCATCGTCACGGTGTTTAGAACCAGCTGAAGACAACGCCCTTGGCGTGGCGATGGTAGGCCAGATCGCCTCCCAATACGGGCTCTGTCAGCACCCCCTGTCCTCAGCTATCTAGCCAGAGCCATACATCCAGAGTCACTCAGGTGGCAACGACCTGGAAACCACCCGTGGGCTTGAGCGACCCCAGGCGTTGACATCGCCATGGCCTTGGGCGGCTAGACCACCCACCGCAGGCGCGATGACCTGCTTCCATTATTGCAAATTGCTACGGAACCGCGAGGGAAATACCTCCGGCGAGTGATGGGACTAAGACACGCCAATCACATACTTTTTCCACTCTTTGTGAACACCGCTGTGAATTTGCCGAGTGACCTCAAAGTACAGGCTGCTGTGGGGCTTGCGCGGCTGACTAAAGAGGGGCATATTGGCTTCTCGCGGGGTGCGGTTGCCCTTTTTGACATTGCAACGCACGCAGGCGGCGACCATGTTCTCCCAGGTGTCGCCGCCGCCGCGCGATCGCGGCAGGACATGGTCAAGGGTCAGGCCATCACCGCTGTAGCTACAGTACTGGCAGGTGTGGTTGTCGCGCTGGAGCAGATTGCGCCGGGTGAGCGGAATATCTTTGTAGGGCACACGTACGTAGTGGCGCAGGCGGATCACCGTAGGCAGGGGAAAGCCGGCATAGACAAACTTGCCGTTATGCTCAACTCGCTCAGCCTTACCCTTGATAATGAGAACAACGGCCCGGCGCCAGCTCGTTATGTTGAGCGGTTCATAGGAGGCATTTAGCACCAGAACCTTACCCATTCTTATGCTTGGTTAATTGGCTAAAGAATATTAGCCTGATGGTAGCACAGAAGCTAAATTGAGCGTCTAGCCCCGGATCCAAGGCCACCCTGCCGGCCCCAGCTCGGCTCCCTGGCGGCACCTCGATCAGCCAGGGCCAGATCTGGCGTTATGCTGGCGCTATGATGGGTCGCTAGCCCCCCAGGGCTATCCCGGTGAAGGAGGAGAAACCGATGCTGAGTTGGGAGCAAACCCCAAGCCTAGAACCCATGCGCTGTTGCCGCGCCTGGGTTGAGATTGATCTGGCGGCCCTGCGGCACAACGTGCAACAGTTGCGGGGAGTGCTGCCCGCCTCCACCCAGTTGATGGCGGTGGTCAAGGCCGATGCCTACGGCCACGGAGCGGTCACGGTGGCCCAGACCGTGCTCCAGGCGGGGGCGGCCTGGCTAGGGGTAGCCACGGTACCCGAGGGCATTGAGCTGCGGGCGGCGGGCATCCAGGCCCCGATTTTGGTGATGGGGGCGGTCAATAGCACCGAAGAAATGCAGGCGATCGCCCACTGGCGGCTCCAGCCTACCCTGGTTAACCCCAAACAGGCCCTGGTGTTTTCGGAAACCCTGGCCAAGCTGTCCGCCGCCCGCCCCCTGGGGGTGCATCTCAAAATCGACACCGGCATGACCCGGCTGGGCTTCCCCTGGGCCGAGGCGGTAGACTTCGTGCGGTTTGTGCACCAGCTGCCCCACCTCAAAATCGACAGTCTTTACTCACACCTGGCCACCGCCGACGATCCCAACCCGGCTACGATGCAGCTGCAACAGCAGCGGTTTACCGCCGCCGTGGAGAGTTTGCAGCGCCAGCACCTGCTCCCCCCCCGCCTACACCTGGCCAATACCGCCGCCACCCTGGCTGACCCGACGCTCCACTATGACCTGGTGCGCGTGGGCCTGGGCCTCTACGGTGTCTACCCGGCTCCCCATCTGCAAACCCAGGTAGACCTTCAGCCCGTCATCCAGATCAAAGCTCGCATTACCCACCTCAAGGCCGTGCCCGCTGGCACAGGCATTAGCTACGGCCACCAGTACGTGTGCGATCGCCCCATTCGGCTGGCCGTGGTCGGCATTGGCTATGCCGACGGGGTACCCCGGATTCTCTCTAACCGGCTCCAGGTGATCGTCAAGGGCCACCTGGCCCAGCAGATCGGGGCCATCACCATGGATCAGCTGATGCTGGACGTGACCGGCATCCCCAACCTGCAGGAGGGCGACGTGGTCACCCTCCTGGGACGTGATGGCAGCCATACCCTCAGCCCCGACGACTGGGCCGCCATGGCCAACACCATCAGCTGGGAAATTCTCTGCGGCTTTAAGCACCGTCTACCTCGCATCGCCGTAGAGCAAGCCCTACCCGCCCCCGCCCAGCCCAGGATAGGCCCAGGATAGGCCCTACAGCGCTTCTAGCACCGCTAATAGGTGTGCGGGGGTGGCCTGGGCATGGAGCAGCGAAAACAAGTGGCTGTAGCGCAACCGTCCCTGGGCGTCTAGCACAAACTGGGCCGGTAGCGGTGCTCCTAACGCCTGGCCTGTGTGGTAAGCGCGAAAGGTTGTGCCAGTCTCATCACTCAGCAGGGGCACGGTGAGACCGAGGTCGTCTATGACGGCCTGCCCCTGCCGTCGCATCGTGCGGGTTACCACCAGAACCTCGGCCCCAGCGTTGCGAAACTGAGCATACCCCTGGTTGAGGGCGACCAGATTAGGGTAGCGTTGGGGACCATAGGCCAGATCAGCCCGGATCCGCTCAAAGCTCAGCACAACCGGCTGCTTGCCCCGCCAGTTGGCCAGGCGTACCGTGCGCTGGTGGGTCACATCCCACAACGCAAAGTCGGGGGGGATCTGACCCAGGGGCAGCGCCAGGCTAGGGGGATGAGGCAGCCAGTCGCGCCAGAAAGGTACGGCTGCAGAGCGCGACTGGCCCGTGGTCATGGGAAGGACGGCGTAGATAGATGGGGCATCACGACGGGGTAGGGCCTAGACTGCGGCAAAAAACGCTTTAGACTTAACCGGGTCAGGAATCATCGTTTTATCACCGGGTTGCCAGTCTACGGGGCAGACCTCGTCCGGGTTAGTCTGCACATGCTGAATGGCCTGCAAAACCCGCAGGGTTTCATCGACCTTGCGGCCAAAGGCGAGATTGTTGATGGTGGCATGCTGCAGAACCCCATCTCGGTCGATGATAAACAGCCCGCGCAGGGCAACGCCACTCTCCGGATCGAGGACATTATAGGCCGCACCGATGTCTTTTTTAATGTCAGACACGAGGGGATAGTTGAGGTCGCCGACGCCACCTAGCTTGCGATCGGTTTGAATCCAGGCCAGGTGGGCAAACTCGCTGTCGACAGAAATACCTAAAATCTCGGTATTGAGAGCTTTGAACTCACCGTGGCGATCGCTGAACGCCGCGATCTCTGTGGGGCATACAAAGGTAAAGTCTAAGGGATAGAAGAACAGGACAACGTACCGGCCCCGATAGTCCGATAGCTTAATGATCTTGAAGTCCTGATCAACTACGGCGGTGGCGGTAAAGTCGGGTGCTAGCTGACCGACCCGCAAACAGCCTTCCCTCGTATCAGTCATAGCCTTACTCCCTCAAGGTCTTGCCCCACGGTGGGTAGTCCCATCATAGTATCTAGGCCGCAGGAAGGCTCAACCAAACAGGTTCACCCACCCTAGCTTGTCCTCGGAATAAAGCCTAGCCTAGCCATGGAGAAAATTAAAGGGTTCAACAAAATGGCTCAGGCGTGATTTGAACACGCGACCAAGGGCTTATGAGTCCCCTGCTCTACCACTGAGCTACTGAGCCACAGGTAGCATTTAGACGACTCAACCAGCAGATGATTGAGTAGCCAACGATTTACAAATTTATCACACAACCGTCAGGACACCAAGGCAGAACCTGTAAATCTGACAGCAGCGGCAGCAATCTGCCGAGTCAGGCAGATTTACAGAACTAACCCCACAGGAAGCGGGTCGATAGAGCTATCGACCCGCTTCCTACAAAGCAGTGAGTAACCCTAACGAGCTGGCAGGTACGCCATGGGGTTAACGGTACCGCTGTTGGGTAAGTGCACCTCAAAGTGGAGGTGAGGGCCGGTGCTATAACCGGTGCTACCCATGGCAGAAATCTGCTGACCTTGGCGTACTTGTTCGCCCTCACGCACTAACAGTCGGCTGTTGTGGGCATAGCGAGTCATGCTGCCGTCAGCGTGGCGAATATCCACCAGATTACCGTAACCACCCGAGTTCCAACCCGATCGCACCACGACCCCAGAGGCGGCCGCTACAACCGGTGTACCCACTGGCGCAGCGATGTCAATGCCCCGGTGCATCCGTCCCCACCGTTGGCCGTAGCCAGAGGTGAATGTGCCCGTAGTCGGCCAAATATAGCCATTGGAGAGTCTAGGTGCCTCAGGCAGAAATTCGCTGGCCCCAGGCATCATCGGCATGCTGGGAGACACCGACTGGCCCACGGGCAGGTTAGGTGAAGTGCGATAGGCATCGGCACCCAGGGGGGCCGCCGCCAGGAGCTGCTGGGAGGCCTCTGCCGCCTCGGGCCGTTGCTCCACAACCGTCTCGACCGCAGGACTGAGGGCCGCCACTGGCTGAGACGCTTCTTGCGCGACGTCGGTCACCGTCCACTGCGTTGCCGGAGTCTGAGAACCTTCCCGAGCCATCAGGGCCGTATCACTCACGGGCTCAGAGCCACCAATGCTGGTAGAAGCTACGGGTACAGACTCAGGGCTGTGGTATTCGAGGGCAGGAGATGGCGCATCAGCGACTGTGCTGCGGCTACGCTCTAGCTCCAGGCGAGCTTCCCGAATGCGAGCATTCAGCTCATCGCGATCAACCAGGGACGCGTTAGATTCACGAATGCGGGCTAAATGGTCGCGGATGGCTTCCTCACGGGTTTGAGGGGCCACGGCTAAGCTGGAAGTTGGGCGGCTCACCGGCTCCGTAACGGTGGCTAGCTCAACCTCGGCTGCCGGGGACGGCAGGCTTAGGCGATCGCCCACAGCCAAGGCTTCCGGACTCTCAACGGATTGGTTCTGACTCAGCAGTTCGTCTAGGGTCAGGTTGTTGCGGGTGGCAATCGACCACAGGGTATCGCCGGGCTTGACCTGGTAAGAGCGCAGGATAGTGCTTTCGGAAACAGCACTAGGGGAAGTAACGCCTAGGGGTAGAGCCGCAACCAGATCCTTCTTGCTATCTACTGAGGCAGCCGTTTCCTGGTGGGACGACGGCTGCACTGGGGCAGCGGCCCTTGGCTGCTCGTCCTCGCCATGCAGCGGCAGACTGGCCACGGGAGTGGGTGAGTCGGTCTCAGCGGCCGCCACGGTCTCAGAAGGAGCAGAAACACGACTGGTCAAACCATCCGAGACATCAGCCGATTCTTCAGCCTGGGCGTCTGACACGGGCCAAAGCGCGACGCTCTGGGCCGGGGCCGCAGCGATTTGGTTAACCTCAGACTGAGGTGCATTGGTGGCTAGAGCTTCCTCTAGGGCGATCGCTTCCTCGGCGGAAAGCGTGGCCAGCTTGGCCGCCAACTGCTCCTCGGTTAGCTCATCCCCATTGGCAGAAACCAGGGACGACTCTAAGGTTGCAACGGCATCTAGATCGCTGACTAAGGGCACAACCTCCGACGTCGCTAAATCGGCGACGGCCACCATGTCACCACCGACGCCACCCAGACCATCGGCCCGCAGCGCCAGACGAGAGCTATCAGACGCGGTGGGCAGATTAGCCATGCCGACCGCCGGGACACGAATGACTTGGCCAGCCCGCAGCACCTCGTTAGCGGCGATGCCGTTGGCGGCCTTGATCACCTGAATATCTAAGTCGTGCTGGGAGGCTATTTCCCACAGGCTTTCCCCAGGCTCAACGGTGTGGTAGGACGACGCACCTACATCTTGGGAAGACACCGCGTTGAAGGCCTGAAACTCTTCTCGAGTCGCAGCGGGCAGAACAGTTAGGGTTGAGCCATCAGCGGCTAGAGCCAGCTCGGGTTCGACGAGTAGGGGAACCGCAGCTCCAAAGGATAGGGCTAAGCCCAGCATGGCAGCCGAGGTTTGAACTCGGCGATAACTTCCGGAAATCTCAGGTTCAAAGCCACTTGCACTCAGAATAGGACTAGGGAACTGAGACTCTTGGGGAACTACACGTTTCAAGGAACGACCTCCTGTAAACCAGCGCTTAACAACCGGGTAAAAGCCTTTGAAGTCAACGGCTGATGGAGCGCTAAGGAGCGATAACCACAACCGAAAGAACCACTAAGACAAGTTGTCAGCTACAGAACAACAACGGATCGACAGAATTGTACCTTGGCTAGGTAAGAATACCTTGCCTTGGCAACCTAGAGCAAGTTTACATGACTTAACACATAAAGCAATACCCAAGATTTCTCTGTCACTTCCCTGAACACTAGGTTCGTAAGCGGGAACAGAACAACATAACTTAAAGGTTTAACCTCAAAAAATAGGATTTGGCAAGCGGGCCATGGAGGACTGGCCCAGCCAGGTAAGGTGACTATCCAAGCCGATTGCGGTAGGGATCAATCGGTGGACGAAAGCCGCTAAACCGTTATGAACACACTCGATCACGGTTCCAATCTAGTGTCTTGATGGGGCGTTGGAGCAGGGGGTAACACCCCATAACAGGGGGGGTGGGGCAGGTCATAGGAATTTCTTATCGGGACTGCCCCAATTTTGTATCCCCAACAACTACTGGGCGTGAAGGTTGTTTTTTTAGCGTCGATTCTCTGGGAATGGGCCTTGATTATGAGGTTGAGGTATTCACGGGTAGGATTCAGGCATCCAGAAACCTCTGGGGCCGAGGCTCGTCTGCATTACTCTATGGCCATTAACCTTTCGACCGGGTAACCCGGAGGCTAGTCAACGACGGGGTTATCAACGATCGCCGGTAGCGGGTTTGGCGTCGCAGGTTGAGTCGGCGAAACCCAACGGCTCACCAGGGGCTGAAGAGCGAGGAATCAGGGGTTCATCCGGGGGCAAAACTCGAGCTGGCGCAGGGCCTCAAACAGGCCAACAGCGGCACTAACCGAGAGGTTCAGGCTGCGCACAACGCTGCGATCCATGGGAATGTAAGCGGTTTCGTCGCAGGTTGTGAGGATGTCTTTGGGGAGACCTTCGGTTTCGCTCCCAAATAAGAGCCAGTCGTCGGGACGATAGGTGAGATCTGTATAGCTCCATCGCCCGGAGGTACTAAATCCAATGGTGCGCCCCCCGGTTTGTCGTTGCTCATCGGAGAAGGCTGCCCAGTCGGGATGGAGGGTGAGGTCAACCTGGGGCCAGTAGTCTAGGCCAGCCCGCTTGAGATAACGATCGCTGAGGTCAAAACCCAGGGGCCCAACCAGGTGTAGAGGCGTGGCTGTAGCCGCGCAGGTGCGGGCTATATTCCCCGTGTTGGGAGGGATTTGGGGATTTACAAGCACAATTGTAGGCATCGGCACCAGCACCAAAACAGGGTTCTAAGCAGCGTGAAAGGGAAACGATCCAGACCAAGGGCAGAAATGTCTAGGGATATAGATTTTATTAATACTTCCCCCCGAAGTTTTACCCTGGCTGAAAAACGATCAAAAACGTGGGGATCAGGTACCCCTCAAAAAAGCTTTCCTTATGACCCGTATAAGTAGGTTTGTACCCTTGGGGGCTTGGGGAACCTTAGGCCGCACAGGGTTCACAGAGATCGCGCGCCAGTAGCCCTTCACTGGCAGCCACCTCTGCGATCGCGCCCTGCATGATCTGCTGCACCGACTGGCCTGCCTCGTACTGCTGTAGCCAGCGCAGCGCCTCGTTACCCTCGCGCAGAATTTTTTTCACGGGGCTGAGAAAGCAGCTAATCCCATTACTCTTGGCGATTGGCCACACCTCATCATAGAGCTGCTGGATCCATTCTCGTGCCAGTAGAGCGCGCCCATCTTGCCAGTGGTGTAATTCGGCATCCAGGCTGTGCTTGGCGACGGCCATTTCGTTGGCATCACTGAGCGCAACCAGGTCATCATTACGGCTCCCAAGGGGTAGCGTGCTCATCGTTAACGGATCCAGATCAGGGTCTTGAATCAGCTGGATCAGGCGGGCCTCGAGCAGGGCTGTGACGGCCAGCAGCGCCACCGGATCGCTGATCAGGTCGCAGATCCGCAGTTCTAGGCGGTTGTTGTTGTAGGGGCGGCGATCGCCATTGGGGCGCACCGCCGACCACAGGTGCCGCACATTTTGCATCGTGCCCGCCGCCAGCTGCGCCTCCATCCACTGAATGTGGTGGGCGTGGCTGGTGAACAGGGGCACCTGGGCTGGGGTTTTGGGAAATACCTGCCAGCGACTGGAGTGGGAACCGGTGACCTGACCGCCCAAAAACGGAGACGACGCGGTCAGGGCCAGATAGAGCGGCGCTTCGACCCGTACCAGGCGGCAGGCGCGCATCAGGGTTTCTGGATCTGAAAGGCCAATATTGATATGGACACTGGCGGTTACCACCGTCGTGCCGTAGGTCTGCTCAATGTAGCTATGGTAGGGGTTGCTGGGGTCAGACCGGTAGAACCGATCCACCGGCCCCAGGGCCAGGGTGCTGCCGGGCACCAGGGTATAGTCGCCTAGGCCCTTCAGGTATTGCCGCAGCTCGTGGCGGGGGCGCACCAGTTCGCACAGCAGTTTCTCGTACTGGCAAAGGGGGGGCGTGGTGTACTCGACATTGCGGCTATCGGGCTCCCGCACGAAGCCATTGAGGGCCGCCACAATGCGATCGGAGAGGCCGACCACCTCTCCCGCCGGCGTGCCGGTGTACATCTCAATTTCAAACCCTTTAGACAGCAGCACAGCATTCCTCGCTGGAGACGGCACTCTATATATATTCAGTCATGATTCGGGCAAGCGTTATACCCATCCGATTGGCAGCCGGAGACCTGATGGTCTCCGGCTGCCGGAGGTTACAGGTCGTCGGTTGTGGCCAGCGCGATCGCTCGATGGGCGGCAAAGGCTCGGGCGATGGTGTCGCAGCGTTCGTTCCCCACATCGCCCGAGTGGCCCCGCACATGGATCCATTGCAGGGGGCGATCGAGGGCTTGGTTCACGTCGATGGTCAGCCCATCGAGCCGCTCCCACAGGTCGCGGTTAAGCACCGGTTTTTTAGCCGAGTTGACCCAGCCACGCCGCTTCCAGCCAGCGATCCACTGGGTAATGCCCTTGAGCACGTATTCACTGTCAGTGTGAATGGTGGCGGCGGTGGTTTGGCCGCTGTCGCGCAGCACGGTGAGACCCGCGATCGCCGCCTGCATTTCCATTCGATTATTGGTGGTCTGGGTCTCCCCGCCCCCCAACTCGTGAACCCCGCCACCAGCCAGATACAGCACCGTACCCCAACCGCCGGGGCCAGGGTTGCCGGAGCAGGCTCCGTCGGTATAAATTCGCTCGATGATTGGCATTTGCGCTAGAAAATCCTTAGAAATCTTGGGTTAGCCCCTGCAGAGTTTACCTCCCCAGGGGGCAATCTAGGGCTACGCCCGAAGGCTCTTCCCGAAGGCCCCTCCCGAAGGCCCTAGCAAGGTCATGGGCCGGGCGTAACTCCCATTGTCAGGGCTCTAAGTAGCTGGGCGTCATTAAACTAAAGATGCTGGTGGGGGTGGAGGGGGTGAAACCCCCTGCCTGGGGGCGCAGCCCCCAAACCCCTTCTTACAATTAATTAGGCTTACCTACTTACCACAGTGCAGTTA
>JAIXUR010000414.1 GCA_027483425.1 Cyanobacteriota bacterium
GGCGGGTGGGGCAGAGCACGACCGACTGGCAGGAGAGCTTTGGGCTCGATAGTCTGTTCATCCCAGGGGCCGTGAATCCTGGGGCCATGAATCCTGGGGCCATGAATCCTGGGGATGTAACGAGCCCAGAGCATCCTTCAGAACGGTCTCAGGCTCTCTCCCCCAGGGCACCGCTGTCCCCAGCGCCAGGCGTTGAGGCCGCCGCCTCTCCTACGGCCTCCAATCTTCCGGTTCAGCCTGAACCCCGACCGGCCTACCTGTCAGACCGGATGCTGGTGACCCTGGCCTATCTGATGCCGCTGTTTAGCTACCTGATGGTGGGCACCCAGTGGCTGGGGGGGTGGCCGTTGTTTTGGGGCGGCTCATTTTTGCTGCCCTGGCGGGTGGTGGTTCCCCTACTGCTGCTGCTGGTGAAGGGGGCTGGGGCAGAGGCCGCCGACCTGCGGCAGGAGGCCAAGGCCGCCCTTAACTTTCAGCTCACCATGGTAATGGCCTGGCTGCTCACCCTGGCCCTGATGTTTGTGCTGGTGGGGTTCTTGCTCGTGATCCCCCTGGCCCTGGTGGAGATCACGAGCTGCATTGTGGGGGCAGTGGGAGCGGCAGAGGGCAAGCCCGCCCGCCGCCAGGCCGCAATTCGGTTTGTGCGCTAGGCGCGCCAACGCTATACATTAGCGAGAGTATTTATTGTCCATTTATTGTCCTGGGAATGCCGCCTGTGACCGTCAAGCCTCCCCCTCACGCTGCTTCAGAACCCGCCGATCGCGGTCATTTACTCACCGAGCAGGCCAACCCCCGCAGCGCCCAGCTCGACCAGCTCAGCGCTCTGGAACTGGTGGATCTGTTTAACCAAGAGGATCAGCGTACCCTAGCGGCCATTGCCGGGGCTCGGGAGGCGCTAGCGGCGGCCATTGACATGACCGCCGAGGCCCTGGGCCAGGGGGGGCGACTGTTCTACGTGGGGGCCGGCACCAGCGGTCGCCTGGGGGTGCTGGATGCGGCGGAATGTCCGCCCACCTTTTGCACCCCGCCCGACCTGGTGCAGGGCATTATTGCCGGGGGAGCCGGGGCGCTGGTCAAGAGCTCCGAGGGCCTGGAGGATGTGGCTGACGATGGAGCGGCGGCGATCGCGGCGCGAGCCATCTGTTCCCCGGATGTGGTGGTGGGCATTACCGCCGGGGGCACGACTCCCTACGTGCAGGGGGCGATCGCCGCGGCCCGCCAGCGCGGTGCCACCACCGTATTTATGGCCTGTGTACCCGCCGACCAGGTGTCCGTCGCCGCCGACATCGACATTCGGCTGCTGGTGGGGCCCGAGCTGCTGGCCGGATCGACCCGGCTCAAGGCGGGCACCGTCACCAAAATGGCCCTCAATATTCTGTCCACGGGAGTGATGGTGCGCCTGGGCAAGGTCTACGGCAACCGCATGGTCGATGTGGCGGTGACCAATACCAAACTGCGCGATCGCGCCCTGCGGATTCTCTGCGACCTCACTGACCTGGATCGAGATGCCGCCGCCCACCTGCTCGATCGCAGCAACCAGCAGGTCAAGCTGGCCCTAATGATGCACCTGGGCAACGTCAACCTCGAGGACGCCACCGCCCGCCTGGCCCAGCATCACGGCCAACTGCGTCAGGCTCTTCAGGATGCGTCCTAGGGGCAGACCTGTGTGTCTGCCCTCCATCGAGGCCGCAGAAATCTCTAGCCCGCTGGCAGAGGGTCTGCGCTATCCAGCCAGGCGCGGTCCAGGTGGGCACCGTCTAGGTGGGCGATCGCCAGGTTGGCCCCCCGCAGGTTGGCACTGGTCAAATCGGCTCCCCGTAGGTCAGCCCCGGTCAAATCTGCGTCGCGCAGGTCGGCATAGCTCAGATTAGCGTCGCGCAGATCGGCCCCGCGCAGCACGCCCTGGTGCAGGGTGGCCAGACGCAGATCGCTACAGCGGAGGTCAGCCCTCGACAACCTGACCCGACTGAGATCGGCGCGAATGAGCACCGCGCGGGCCAGATTCACCTCCGTCAGGTCAGCGTCCTCTAGGTTGGCCCGCCATAGGTTACAACCGCACAGTTGTGCCCCCTCCAGCTTGGCCTGGCTCAGATTAGCCGACACCAGATTGGCCTGACTCAGGTTAATGCCCAAAAGCTCTACCCCGCCCATCCAAGCATCCTGGAAATCGAGGTGGCTAAAGTCTCGCCGCCCGGCCCTGTACAGGCCTAGCATCTGAGCCATGGTGATGGTGATGGACTGAGGCATAGGACTGGTTTCACCCATCAAATCAAACATTGCTTCAACCTGCTCGGCGACCTAGAGATCAGACTCCCCACCCAATCCTGGGGCAGACGAGCCTCAGCGCGCTGAATGAACGACACACATGTAAAGCAATGTAACAATTCCTCATTTTTGTTGCAAGGCGATCGCCTAGGTGTGTCCGCCTCCAGCGCTACCTGTTGGGGGTCAGTGGATTGTTGGGGGGAGGCGCTAGGGCGGAATTCAAGGTTCAAAATTTCAAGGTTCAAAACTTTCGTCTCTACTCAACTCCCGGTGTCTCGGCGCTAGCCTCAACACCGTCGGGTTGGCTAAAGAGGCCAAACAGGGGGCCTAGCAGCGCCCCAATGGCAAAGCCGCCAGCATGGGCCCAGTAGGCGATGCCGCCGCCTTCCATGCCGATCATGGCGGGGGCCCCCAGGCTGGCGAAACCGTAGATAGCCTGCTGGGCAAACCAGATGCCCAGGTAAAACAGGGCCGGAATTTTGAGCGGCAGGGGTAATGGCCCCAGGGGCACCAGGGTGAGAATGCGCACCTGGGGAAAGCGAAAGATATAGGCCCCCATCACCCCTGCGATCGCGCCACTAGCCCCTAGGGATGGAATCTCGGAGTCCATCGCAAAAAACCACTGGGTCAGGTTAGCCAGCACCCCGCACAGCAGATAAAACAGCAAAAACCGCAGGTGACCCATCTGGTCTTCGACGTTGTTGCCAAAGATCCACAGGTAGAGCATGTTGCCCGCCAGGTGCAAAAAGCCGCCGTGGAGAAACTGGCCCGTCACCAGCGTCAACCATTCCTCCCCATTGATGGTCGACAATCCAGTGGTGAGGCTGGTCGAAAATTCTTCGGGTACCACGGCCCAGGCGTGGAAGAAGTCGGTTAGCCCGTAGGTCGGCAGGCTAAGCTCATAGATAAAAATCGCCACGTTGAGCACAATCAGCCCGTAGGTGACGTAGGGCGTGCGCTGGCCTGGGTTGTAGTCTTTAAGGGGTACCACCGGTTACCTCATGGATGTTGGGCACAGCCTCACTATCGCAGAATGTTGAAAAAATGAAAATTCTTTGAGGGATGGCACTAAAAAAAGCAGGTGGCCTAAGCCACCTGCTGGAAGAAGAGAATTAAAGCGGGCAATCCGCTCTTGATATCGCTTTGGGTAATTTGCCCTGGAATAGTTGGGATAGTTTAGGTCAGGCTGACGACTCCAAACCGAGAAACCTCTGGAACAGCGCCTTAGCCCACCTGGGAGCTAGCCGCACGACGCTTGGCCACCATGGCACCACCCACCACTAGCAGGCTGAGGGCCATGGCCGCAGTTTTCCCAAACCTCTGCTAGTCCAGTCGATGGTGGCTCCTGGCCTGGGGGAATAAACCCCGTTGCGGCGAGAATGGCCACAACCACGATAGTCGGGCGGCAGCTTGGTGCCTCAATTCTTTAAACTGTAGGGAATTGAGACACCCTGTTCCCCCAGTGCCCTTAACGCAGCCATGACTAACCTTTTTACCTCCCGTGGCGGGCTGACGGCATCGATGGCGTTGAGTGTGTGGCTGACCTGCTGCATCGGCTACCCAGGACCATCGGCGGCCCCCGATAACCCTGAGACTGGTTCTGGGGCTACCGCCGCGATGCCAGAACGGAACGCGGCAGAAATCGCCTCTGCAAACCCGGCGTTAGCGGCGGCTGACCCCTGGTACCAGGCCATTGACGAAGCGAATCGGGCGGTTCAGCTGACCGCCACTGCTGGCACGGCCTCCCAGTGGAACCAGGTCGCTGGGGCCTGGGGGACTTCCGTGACCCTGCTGCAAGACGTGGCCCCAGAGGATCCGCGTCAGGTCTTTACCCAACGCAAAGCGCGGGAGTATCAACAAAATTTGTACCTGGCCCAGCAAAAGGCCGATGCCCAGGGCCTACCCCGAGCGTTTCCGACCTTGGGCAGCGATGTCTTAGATGAGCAGGTCAGCCTGTACCGCGCCTACGTCGCCACCCTCGGCCCGCCCGATGTGCTGATCGTAGGCAGCTCGCGGGCCCTACAGGGTGTTGACCCCCAGGTGCTCCAGCAGGCCCTGGCGGCTGAGGGCTACCCCGGCCTCCGGGTGTATAACTTTAGCGTGAACGGGGCTACGGCCCAGGTGGTGAGCTTTTTAACCCGGCGGCTGCTGGCACCGGATCTCTACCCCAAGCTAGTTATTTGGGCCGAAGGGTCCCGTGCCTTTAACAGCGGACGGTTTGACCGCACCTTTGCGGAAATTCTCGCCTCCCCTGGCTATGCGGCCGTGGCCAGTGGAGCTACCCTGAGCTTGCAAAGCGTGGCGGTCGAGCCCACCGAGGCACCGTCCACCACCATCGAACCCGCCGCCGCCGAATCCACCGCCGCCGAAGAGACGGCTAGCGCGGACACCGAACCTGCCGCCAGTACCCCCAAGGTCGATCATGGCACGGTGCCCCTCAGCCCCATCACCTCCCAGGGGTTTTTGCCGGTCAATGACCAGTTCAACCCGGCGGTCTATTACCGCAGCTTTCCCCAGGTGCAGGGTCTGTACGACGATACCTACCGATCCTTTCGCCTAGAGGGGGTTCAGACGGTTTCCTTGATGGCTACAACGCAGTTTTTGCAGAGCCAGACTATTCCGTTGGTCTTCGTCAACCTCCCCCTCAGCAATGACTACCTCGACGAGGTACGCCTGGGCTACGAACGGGAGTTTCAGCAGTTTTTGCAGGACAGGGCCAGCCAGGGGAGTTTCATTCTGGTCGATCTCCTCGAAGCATGGCGCTGGAAATCTCACCTGTTTGCTGACCCCAGCCACATCAACCGCTACGGGGCCAGGGAAATTTCCCGTCTGCTGGCCAGCGATCGCCGCATTCCCTGGGCTCAAATCGCGCCGCCTGCCGAGGCCGAACCAGCGGTTCCCACCCCTCAACCCGAGTAGGGTGCAGGGCAGACCCATCCATGGGTCTGCCCCTACCCATCCACTCACCCACCCAACTGCTGACACCGGGTCATTCGCAGCATCATGGCGTCGAGCCGGGCCAGGTCGCCAAAGCCTGCGCCCTGGCCGGTTGAGAAGCCGCCTAGGCGCAGGGAGGCCATCCCTGGCAGGTGCCAGTACCACATCGCGGGCAGGTGGCCCTTGGGCGCTTCGAGATCAAACTCAAGCCAGTTATAAAACCGCAAAAACCCAATGGGGCGGACCGGAAACAGCATCAACCAACCCACGGATTCAAAGAAGGGGTGGGGGGTGGCCCAGTTGCGCAGGGCGGGGTCAAAGGTGGCTGAGCTGAGGATTTCGGTGTAGATCTGAAGCTGGGTTGAGAAGCCAAAGTGGCCGCCGCTGGCCCCTTGCCACTGGCTATCAAGGGCGTAGAGCAGTTGGCAGGGGATAGTGGCTAGGGTCTCGGCGGCGAGGTGGGGGCGGTGACTGGCCGAGGTGTCTTGGAGGAGCCGTTCGCCGCTGTGCAGACGTTGCTCCACGGCCAGCAGCAGGATGTCAGCGGTGAGGCGATCGGCCGCTTCCCAGTCTTCATCCTTGAGCAGCAGGGTGAGCTCGCTGAGGCTGGCGTCAAGTTCTGAGTTAGAAACGCTAGCTTGCATGGTTCACCTCCCCGGCGATCGCGGTTGGATCGAGGGCTGTCATGGCTGATTCTAGGGGCATGCAATCGTTGAGATAGGCCATGACGGCCTCCATGGCCTCAGGGCTAGGGCTGTAGCGATGGCCCAAGCTGACGCAACACCAGCGCCAGGTGGGTAGATGGCCGGGGGGGGCTTCAAGGCTGAAGGTGAGGTTGTAATAGGGCTTAAAGCCCTGATACAACCAGGATGACGGTTCACGCCACCCCAGGGTCTCCTCAAAGACGGCCCACCGTTTATGGTCGTCAGACTGAAGCGGCTGTTGACCCCGATACACCTGCTGCTGGGCCTTAAACCCAAACCGCCCGTTACTGTAGCGGCTCCACAGGGCATCGATGGTGGCTAAGTCAACGGGCGACAGGCGCTGCACCGTGGCGGCGGTGACCGGCTGCATGTCGTGGTTGAGGGCTTTCAGCATGACAACTTCGGTCTCCAGGTCAGCCGCTGGCCAGGCCTGCTGGTGGAGCAACTCCCGCAGCCGATTGTAGTCGACTCCGGTGGCAGACTCGATGCTACCGTATAACTCATCGCGCACCGCCGCTTCAATCGTGGAGGCTTCCTCCAGGGAAATAGTGCGCAGCCGCCGCGATTGGGCCAGGCGACCTTGGTCAAACTCTGAGGGGTAGAGCGCCTCGGCCATGGCCTGGCGGCACAGCGATCGGTATTGGTCGAGATCTGCCTGGGCCTGGGTTTGGGACTCAATTTCAGCGGGAGTGGCGGCCCCTAGATCGGCCGCTTCGGCGGGGCCACTGGCGAATTGCAGGAGGTTGAGGTTGTCGTCGTCGTAGCGCTGCTGGTGCTGTTGGTAAATGGCTTCGGCGGTGGGGATGGGCAGGCCCAAATTTTCGGCCAGCTCTTGCAATACTGACCAGATATCTTTAGGGGCCAAGGGCTGACCCGCGGCCAAGGTTCGCAGGCGGCTAAATTCAGCCTGGGTGATGTCTTCAAAGTGGCGGCGCTTCTCTGCCTGGGTTCGGTAGGGGCCGGTGGCTTTGGCGTTGAGGTCGTCAGCCTGCTCGACCGAGAGGCCGAGGCGCTGGCGGAGCAGGTTGAGGTTATCCAGCTCGGTGGGTGAGAGCTCGCCCTGGGTGCGGCTGTAGGTTTCGGCCTCGGCCAGGTAGTCGCAGGCTGGGGAAAACAGCAGCCCGCTCCGGGCGATGTCTAGCAGGCCGAGTAAATCCTCGGCTCGGTGGGTTTGAATTTGCAGGTTAAGGTCTGAAGCTTGGAAGAAGAAGAGCGTGTCGATGGGTCGGTAGTAGAGGCGATCGCGCAACCGCCTCAGGATCGCTCCCAGCCGCTCTGCATCAGTCTCAAACTTTACCCCGACGCTAATGGTGTCGGCCTCTCTAATCTCTGAAACTTTCTCAAACCTAGTCTGACCCATGCCCTCTAGGTCACACAGATCGTCAATGAGGTAGTGAACCTCCGTGACCACCTCGTCACGTTTAAGCTGAGGATCCACAAATTTGATTAAACATCTAACGTTCTGCGTCAAGCTGCCACCTCACAGACGCACCCGCAATCAAACTAGAGTCCCAGGTCCATCCTTTGAAACCCTATAGTAAGCCAGATCTCGAATACAGCTCATCTAAAACCGTTGCCTCCAGGGACTCTGCCTCGGACGGGCTGAGGTGATAAAACTCCCGGGCCTGGTGCAGCCGACCCTGGGTAAACGCTGTGGCCGAGAGCGTTGCCAGGGCGCGCTGGCGAAATGAGGCGGCGTCTGGCCCAAACTCCTGGGGGGGTAAATCGGCCAGCACAATGTCTGCAAAGGCTTGACGATAGTTGGCCAGGCGCTGCTCCTCTGCCAGGCGCTGCTGTCGAGCCGATTCTGCGGCGGCCTCCGCCTGCTGTTGGGCTCGCTCGGTTTCGCGGCTCAGGGTTGCCAAACGCTCTGCTTTTAAGAATTGAGCATCGACCTCGGGCAGCCCCATGGTGGTGGCCTTATCCCCCATGACGGCCCAAAAATCGCTATCTAGGACGTTGTCCTGCTGACAGGCCAGCAGCGCTTGGCGAAAGTGCTGATATTTTTCTGCCAGGGTTTTGAACGGCCCCAGGGCCTGAGCCTGGAGGTGATTAGCCTCTTCCGGCGATAGCCCCACCCGATGGCGGGCAAGATTTAAATTGGCCTGGGCGGCAGGGGTGATTTCCCCAAACCTGTCGATGTAGGCCTCTGTCTGCATCCGATACAGGTCTTGGGGCGACAACAGGGCTTCCCCTAGGGACAGCAGTTGAGCCAGTCCCTTGGCCTGGCTGGTCTGTAGGGTAATGATCTGGGTCGGTGGCAGTTCTAAGGCAAACAGGGTTTTCTGGGCGGTGAGGTCTAGCCAGCTGCCGAGGCACCTCAAAATAACCCTAAATTTGTCTAGCGGTGCCTCAAATTGAAGCCCGGCATACAGGGTGGGGGCCGAGATACCAGCGCTAGGGGCGATCGCTGACTCCCCCGGCTGCGTGCTGGGCCGAGCCTTGGGTCGAGCCATGGGCAGAAAGGCAAAGGTGGTGTTTTCTAAATGGCTCAACCGGGTAATGTTGCCACACAACGCCTGCACCCCAGCGTGGGTAACCCCTGGATCTACCCCATACTCGAGGGATTTAATCGACAGCCTAAAGCGATGGCTGGAGCCAGAATCTTTGACCATGGCAGGCAGGGGCGGCGGGTAGGGGAGATATGGCAGGGGAACGCTGGCCCAGTATATCAGCGCCTACCGGTTAGGAGACTAGGGGAGCCGTGCCAAGGAGGTTTCCGGAAAAGAAGATACCTCAGGGGCGCAGGGCCTGCGCCCTTGAGGGGCAGCAGACTTCTAACGACAAAGCCCCAGGGTGAATGACAACCCTGGGGCAA
>JAIXUR010000390.1 GCA_027483425.1 Cyanobacteriota bacterium
AGGCCCTGGGGGTACCGATGACGACGCTGGTGGACAGGTTTGGCCCTGAATCATCGCCACCGAGAGCCGACTCTGGGCCTGATTCTGGGCCTGAAGCCCTAGCCCAGAATCAAGCTCTGCGCCAGGAGTGCGATCGCCTTCAACAGCAGCTCGCCGCCCAGGCTGAGACAGTGCGTCAGCAGGTGCAACAGGAGGCGATCGCCCAGCTCGAGTCCTGGCTGGTGCAGTGGCCCACCGCCGCCCATGCAGCCCAGCAGAGAGACGACTTGCCGGCCCACAAACTCATTCCCCTGGTGCGGCCCGTGGAAGCCCTCGTGCGGGGCTGGGGGGTGACCGCCATTGAAACCGTGGGGGCTGAGGTAGCCTTTGACCCCACGGTGCATCAGCCCAAGGGAGCCTTGCTCACCCCAGGACAACCGGTGCGGGTGACCCACGTAGGCTATCGTCAGGGCGATCGCCTGCTCTATCGGGCTAGGGTGACCCCCGTCGAAGCCTAGCCCATCATGGCTAAACTGAGGGGTCTGACCCCTTCCCCCTGCATAAAAATGCGATAAAGATTCAGATTTTATTTCGATTCCGTTCGGATTTTGGGCAGAGTTGTGGGAATCTTATGCGTGGGTGAGTCATAACCGGGCAAGCCCACCGCGACCCTTACTATACAGAACCCCACTTACTAGCTGAACTCCTTATATTTGACCAGCTCCTGGCCCTCGGGCCGGGAGCTGATCGTTAGGGCCAACGGTGATACCTGGGCTAGTACATCGAGGCGTAAATGGGGCAACCCCCTAAAATACTTAAACGTTAGTGGTGGCAGTATTTTGCATTTTTAATTTTGAATTCCGCGTAGCGGTACTAGTCCTCCCGCTCCGGCTTCAACAGCGGAAAGGCAATCACATCCCGAATGCTGGGGCTATCGGTCAGCAGCATCACCAGGCGATCGATGCCAATGCCTTCCCCGCAGGTGGGGGGCATGCCATGCTCTAGGGCGGTGAGAAAGTCTTCGTCTACCCCCGTGGCCTCCAGGTCCCCCGCCGCTTTGCGGGCGGCCTGCAGCTCAAACCGGTGGCGCTGGTCGATGGGGTCGGTCAACTCCGAGAAGCCATTGGCGATTTCGCGCCCGGCCACAAACAGCTCGAAGCGTTCGACCACGCCGGGCTTGCTCCGGTGGGGCTTCGACAACGGTGAAATTTCCACCGGGTGGTCAATTAAGAAGGTGGGCTGGATTAAGGTCGTCTCAATTTTTTGCTCAAACACCTCGTTCAGCAGCTTGCCCACCGAGTCGCAGTCCTCCACGCCGTGGAGCTTCAGGTCTTGGACGGCGGCCTTGGCCGCCTCTAGGGTGGAGAACTGATGAAAATCGAGCCCCGTATGCTCTCGCACCAGGTCGTGCATGGTCACCCGCGTCCAGGGCGGAGTCAGGTCAATGTCTATCCCCTGGTAGGTGATTTTCAGAGTGCCGAGAACGTCTTTGGCCAGGGTAGCGACCAGATCCTCGGTCAGATCCATAAAGTCGTAGTAGTCGGCGTAGGCCTGGTAAAACTCCACGCTGGTAAATTCAGGGTTGTGGCGGGTAGACACCCCTTCATTGCGAAAAATGCGGCCAATTTCAAACACGCGCTCAAAGCCGCCCACCACCAGCCGCTTCAGGTGCAGCTCCGTGGCAATGCGCAGGTAGAGATCCATCTCTAGGGTGTTGTGATAGGTGGTGAAGGGACGCGCCTCGGCCCCCCCGGCCTCGCTTTGCAGCACCGGGGTCTCAATTTCTAGAAATCCCCGGTCTTCTAGGTAGCGGCGAATGCCCGTGGTAATCAGCGCCCGCTTGCGAAAGGTGTCGCGGGCGGTGGGGTTGACAATTAAATCGAGGTAGCGCTGGCGGTAGCGCTTGGCCACATCGGTGAGACCGTGCCACTTGTCGGGCAGGGGCAGCAGCGCCTTGGTCAGCATGGCATACTCCTGCACCTTGACCGAGAGCTCGCCCTTCTCAGTGCGCTTGATGGTGCCCCGCACGCCGAGAATGTCACCCACATCGGTGAGCTGCTTCAGGTGCTCAAAGGCGTTTTCATCCGTGGCCGCCATGTGCTCTTGAATCGTGGCCTTTTCCAGGTAGAGCTGAATTAGGCCGCTCTCGTCTTGCAGGCTAAAGAAGGCCAGTTTGCCAAACACCCGCCGGGCCACGATCCGGCCCGCCAAGGCCACCTCGACCTCCACCTCTTCCCCGGCGGCTAGGTCGGCATAGGTGGCCTGGAGGTCGGCGGTGTTGGCGGTTACATCCCACCGGTAGGCGAAGGGGTTAAGGCCAAGCTGCTTGAGATCGTCAACTTTTTGCAGCCGGGCTGCGCGAATTTCGTCAAGGCTGGAGGCGCTTTGGCCAGGGCGGTTGGAGTCAGACGACATAGCTAGGGGCAGATGAATGGCAAACGATCGCAAACCCCCATTATAGGGAACCCTGGCCTCTACACCGCCGCGAAGGACTATCTTCCGACCATCCACTCAACCCATTTCAAATCAACGCATTTCAAATCAACTCAAAGCCCCAGCGCCAGATTCTTTGGTTCGCAGAGAGTCTAGCGCTGGGGCTCAGGGTCAATTTGGGCCGTGGTTGCCTAGAAGGACGCGTAGGAAGATGCGGTGGCCGCTGCGATCGCCACTAGCCCCTGACGCACAAAGGACAGCAGCAAGAAGGCCAGAATGGGGGACAAATCGATGCCACCCAGGGGCGGAATGATCGAACGGAACAGATTTAGGTAGGGATCGGTCAGCTGGCTCAGCACTGAGAACGGAGGGCTCAACCAGTCTACATTGGGAAACCAGCTCAGAAGAATGCGCACGATGAGCAGCACCGTGTAGATCGAAAGAAAGGTTGAGAGGGTTTGTACCAATATGTCCATTTGAGAACCTCGGCGGTAGTCGTTACCAACAATACACGGAACATCCTTGTTCTGTCAGTTAGTGTAACGGTTTGCTTCGTAGGGAACCGGGCAAAGTCGGTAGATTTGCTTAAGAGTGCTTTAGCTGAGGCCCATCCTAGGGCTAGCGTGAAGCTGAAACCCCGGACTCAGGGCGACACCTGAGCGGCCCATGGCGCTTAGGTAAACGAGTCTAGGAGTCAATGCGGGAAGGGCTTTCCCAGGAATGCTCAGCGTGGCCGTTGATGCCGCCCAGCTCCTGGCGAACGTCGTCAATGGCTTCGTTGAGCTGGGCGATCTTAGCCTCTAACCCCAGCCGGGCCGCTTCGATACTGTCTTCGGTGGCGTCGTCAAACTCGCCAAAGGCCAGTTCACCGTTCACCTTGGGCCGCGACGGCGGCTTCGCCTTACCCCCCTGAATCCTCGAGGCTGCTAGGGCACCCACAACGCCCCCCAGAGTTCCGCCCACCAGGGTACCGAGCAGAAATCCGCCGACAAAGTTATCTTGCTGACTCATAGGTCGTTATCCATTTCACCCAAAAGAACTTAATCCAACGAACCGATGCACAGACTCCATTCATTGTGATGCATCCATTGTGCCAGCGCAGTTGGCCCTACGGCTAGTCCCAGAGCACAATGCCCCCGGTGGATCCACCGGGCGATCCACCGGGCGATCTAGCGGGGCCTGTCCGCCAGGGCCGATTCGTTGGATTGGGATGGGCAGCCAGTCACCTCCGACCCACCTAGCTAGGTGCCAAAGGTGCGATCGCCCGCATCCCCCAGCCCCGGCACAATAAACCCATGCTCGTTTACCACCTCATCGATCATGGCGGTGTAGATGGTCACCGTGGGGTAGGCAGCGGCCAGCTTTTGCAGGGCCGGTGGGGCTGCCACAATCGACACCACGCGCACGGCGGCGGGGTCAATGCCCCGCTGGGTCAGCTCGGCCATCATGGCCATCATGGTGCCGCCGGTCGCAAGCATGGGCTCACTGATCAGCACCCGAGTTTGGGGGTCAATCCGATCGGGTAGCTTGTTTAGGTAGCAGCTAGCCTCCAGGGTCTCTTCATTGCGCACAAAGCCGACGTGATACACCGAAGCCAGGGGCAGCAGCGCCTGAATGCCCGGCATGAGGGCCAGCCCCGCCCGCAAAATTGGCACGATCATGGTCGGCACCTCGGGGTTAATAAAGGTCGCCGGGGCCGGGCCGAGGGGCGTATTGACCGTGGTATCCATGGTGGGCAACCAGTCGCGAATCGCCTCGTAGGTGAGCCAGCGGCCCAGCTCTTCCATGGCCGAGCGAAACAACGGCCCCGGCGTATCGGCATCGCGGGCTACCCCCAGCCAGTGCTTAACCAGGGGATGCGGCGGAACATAAATGCGCAGTTGGAATGAAGACATAACCTGGCTACCACCAAAATCTGCCACATCATACCCTGGAAGCCCTGGTGAGACGAGATTCATCTAACCCCGACGGCTTTCTCGATACGGTCTATTCGGTGTAAAAACCCCGCTGTTCCATGGGTAAGCCACACCTGTGCTAACCCGTTAACTCTGACAAGATAGTTTTGTCGGCTCAAGGAAATAGCAATGGCAAAGCGGATGTTTGGTAAGCCTGTGATGAACTGGTATCGCCAGTTACTGCGTAACTCGAAATATCGTTGGGTTGTGTTGTTGGGTACCCTGGTTTACCTAGTCAGCCCCATTGATATTGCCCCAGATATGTTCCCTGTTTTGGGTTGGATCGACGATGGCCTAGTGGCCACGATCGCCATTACCGAAATCACCCAGATTTTGCTCGACCGCAAGCGCAACCTGCGCCAGGTGGCCGAGTCAACCACGATGACAGCGGCGGTGAACAAGAACGAATCAGTCATCGATGTAGATGCTGTCGCCGTGATGTAAGTCTAGAAAAATCTAGCCCTAGAGCGATGCCTGCTCAAAAAGTACAGGCCTCTACCGGGCCCAGATTAGGCCATTTTGAGCTCAATGTTTAACCTGCAAAACCCATTTTAAATCGGAGAAACCCCATGACCAACCCTGTACAAGATCGCGTTAAGACTGAGTGGGAAAAAGCCCAAAAAGAAGGCGGCCAGCGCGTTGATCGCATTCGTGAAATCGTCAAGGCGGCTGCCACCGAAGCCCTGGCTGAGCTAAAAGATGGCTCCAGCGAAATCGAAACCCAAGGTCGTAAAACCCTAGCGGAAATGATTGAGCAACTCAAGGCCAAGGAAGCCGCCGAGGCCGAAGCCGAAGCCGCCGAAGCCACCGCCGCTGAGGAACCGGCTGAAGCCACGGCCACGGCCCCCACCTGGGCGCAACTCTTGGCCGACCTGCGCTACTTGGCCAACGATCGCAAAGTTGACTGGGCGCAGCAGATTCTGTCTGGCCTGCAAACCCAGATCGATCGCTTTGACGCCGATATGGCCACCGAGTACGGCGATCGCTACGGCCTGGTGCGGCCCCTGGTGCGCGGCGTGCGATCGCTGGTAGCCCTGGCCTACCGCAAACTTGGCCAGCCCGCTGAACCCGCCGCTCCCACCCCCGTCCGCATCGAAGTGCTGGATGAGGCCGAAACCGCTGGAGATGACTCAGCTAACGGTTAGCCCGCTTGGTTGGTTGTGTGTGTTTAGTCCCTAGGTAAAATCCCAAGCGCCGCTGTTGCGGCGCTTTTTTTGCCTCCTGGCTCCTAGCTCCTGACTCCTGCCCGAAAAGTCACCACAACAGTAACGAAATGAAGCACTTACATTGCGTTGTGCAAACCTGTGCAACGTTTCCTGGATTGGTGCTCCACCTTGGCCAGGCGGCTTGATAGAACAGGGAGAACTCTCAGGGTTGAGTGGCTAGATCTACCCTGACCCGGAGCATCCCCCTTCTGGCGAGTGTTTACCCATGGTTAGCTCTCCTCTCGCCCAGTACTCTCAACGCCAGCCGGTCAC
>JAIXUR010000269.1 GCA_027483425.1 Cyanobacteriota bacterium
ATGGTGCCCATCGCCGACGCTGGGCTCAAGGGCGAGCTAAAAACCATCCTCGACCTCTGTCTGGAGGATAATCGCCAGGCCTGGGACATGGCCAGCGACGGCCGCTATGTCCAGCGCTGCCCCCAGCCCGGAGAGTCGACCCGCAGCGCCCAGGCCCAGCTGATAGAGCGGGCTAAACAGGTCTAGCCGGATGGCTCCAGCGAAATACCAGTCCCCCCAGCCCTGACAGCAGGGCTAGCCCCAACAGCCCTGCCAGGGGATTGCCGTCTAGGCCGGTGACCCAGGCCGGCACGACGCCCGTGGGCCGAAGCAAACTGCCCACCTGGAGCAGGTAATAGCCCCACACCAGGCCCGCATGGAGCCCCGCCGGATGGCCCAGCCCCGTCTTGCCAGGGGCGACGGGAATCCGCCTGGCCCAGCCCATCACGAGGCCAAACAGCAGTAGTCCCGCAAACTGGGGCAGCATGGCCACGATGGTATCTAGGGGTTTGATGAAGTGGGCGATCGCAAAGATCAAGCTGGTCGCCCCTAGGGCGATCGCGGGCGACCAGCCCTGCCCCAGCTCCCGCAGCAGCCAGCCCCGAAACAGCACCTCCTCCGACCAGCCCACGGCGCTGGCGGCGGCGGCCCCCACCAGTGCGACCTGCACCAGTAGAGTGAGCCCCCGCGCCCCCTCCGGGTTGACCGTAGCCCAGCCCAGGGCCACCTGCACCACCGCCAGCACCGCCAGACTCAGGGCCCCCAGCAGAGCGCCCGTAGCCCAGCCCTTGGCCAATTCACCACGACCAATAAACCCAATTTTGGCCCAGGGGTGCGACTCCCCTCGCACCTGCCGTTCCCACCGGGGGAGCACCCCCAAGAACAGGATGTACAACAAAGCGGTCGGAAAGAGATCGCCCCCCGGCAGCAGGCCCCGCCCCGATAGCCAGTAGAGCGGTAGCGCCAACGGCAGCCACAAGGCCACCACAATCAGCAAAAAAATCAGCACCCGCACCAGGGGGGGGAAAGTGGCCAGTTTGGCCCAGGGGAGATTATTCATCGGGCTCGATGGTGCTACTCAGACCCAGATTGCACAGCCCTTCACAGTAGAACTCGGCATGCTCGAGTTCGCAGGTAATCACCAGAGCCACCCCAGCGGTGTGGGCCTGCATCATAATATCGACCGCCTGGGGCATGGTTAAGCTGGGCACCACCTTGAGCAGCGATTCCACCACGTATTCCATTGAGTTGAAGGCGTCGTTGTGCAGCAGCACGCGGTAGCGGGGGGCTGGCTTGCGAATGGTGGAGGTTGTCGTCCGCTCGATAGTTTCAACTGACACAGCAATACCTCTTTGCCTCGTTCAACGGCAGGTCTAGAAAAACACGGGTGGGGGCTAGTCCCTGGTGGGCGATCGCAGCCGCCTAGGCCAAGCGCTACTATGGCAACTTAAACCATGTGACTACATCATAAAACTTCACGATGGCTTTAGCCGGGCTCTGGGGCCAGCTTAAACAAACCCAGACTAACCTGTTCTAGACGGCTTACCCTAGGGGTACAACCCACCCCACCGCGATCGGGTTCAATGGATCAGGATTACAGCGTGTCACCCAGCCGGGCCAAATCAAAGCACAATCCAGGCAAAATCAACATTCCACCCTGCTATGACATCCCTGGTGACTGGTCAAATTGTATTTTTGCAGTGCCGTCAAACTCGCCTCTACGCCGAGGTGATTCAGGTGCTAGAGACCCGCCAACGGGGATGGATTCGGCCTTTGGCCCTGGTGAGCCAGGGGGTGACCCAGCTTCTAGACGCGGCGACTGAGGACGAGGGCTGGTTCAGATCGGCTCCAACGACGCCAGATATGGTTTGGCCCCTCACCCAGCTTCAGCCGGCCCTCGATACCGACGTTATCCCGCTGCTCGCCAGCCTAGCCACCAAGCCTCGGGTAGACGATGGGGCGGCTGCCCCCCTAGAGACCCATCAGATCAGCCAGGCCATCAATGACTTTGCGCGACAGCTGTGGGCGGATAGTCAGTCTGAGGATGAGGGCGATCGCCCCAAGCCAACCCCTTAAAACCGAGCCAGAATTGTGCAGACCTGAGGCGATTTCTGGAAAAGAAAATACCCCGATCGGGGCACAGAGCCCTGCGCCCCTACCAGAACTCAAAATTCCTCGGTATTTTTGTGGCCAGAGCTATCCGTAGCGGTGCTCACCAAAAGGTGAGCACCGCTACCATCCGGACGATTTTTGTGAAGCTTCTGCAAAGATGCCGCCGCCGCCCTAGGGAAATTCCTAGGCTGAGCTGACAATACCGGCACAGCCAGTCCTGTATCCCCTGTGGGGTGTCAGCGGCGGCCCCAGATTGCCCTAAATCGGCACCTGACACAGATCGCCGCAGAAGCTCGATGTTGGAACTAAGCGAATGCGGCCCGCGTCCATTTCGTACATGAGGAGTTCTAGGGCCTCTGACGCCCCCAGGGGCAAGTGGCCTAACCGCGACAGTTCTGCGTTGATGCCCTGCTCAATCTCAGGGGTAAGCGCCCCAGTGTGAAGGGCTTTTTCGACCAGCCGACAGATGGAAAATGCAGAGCCCATAAACCAAGACCTGGAACGAGGGTGTTGTTACTTATTGTCTAGTCAAACCCCGCCTGGGGTTGTGACCGATCCCTCACAAATCCGTGAAGCCGCGCACCCCAATCCGTGACCCAGATCACAGAAAGCGTTTGAAGATTAACGTTATTTTCAGTAGATTCACGGAAGTTTTTAAGGATTGGTGTTTGAATCTACATCAAGATATGACGAATTCCGGGAGTGAACTGGATCAATAGCTAGCAAATCCGCTTACTGTTGTAACCATCATGCGTTTGTTTAATCGTTCTTAACATTTAAACTGCTAACCAGGAGTACATCGAGGATACCCACTATGACTAAATCCCTTGCAATCGTTCAGGCCCAGGGCTCTCTCAATGCCTCTAATGCCCACGCCTTCCATAGTTCTCTCATCCAGCAGATTCAGTCGGATCTGGCCAGTGGCCTGGTGGTCGATATGAGCCAGGTGGAGTCGCTCGATAGCGCCGGGCTGATTGCCCTCGTGTCGGCCCTGAAGCAGGCCCGTCAGTTGCAGAAGCGCCTGTGCCTGTTCTCAGTGCCCCCGGCTATCCGCATTTTATTTGAGCTGACCCAGCTCGATCGCGCCTTTGAAATGGTGGACGAACTGCCCCAATCACTGCCCATGGCCGCCTAGGGATTGCCTCGCCCGAGCTCGCCCTTAGCCCGCTATAGTATGGGGATGATTTGTGCGAGCGTTTGGGGCAAGTAGCGGTGTCTGTATCATTCAATACATTGGTTACGGCCGATATCTCTAAACCTGGGCGCTACCTGGGTAACGAGCTAGGGGCTGTCCACAAGCCCTGGGCTGAGGCGGCGGTGCGCTGGGTGTCAAAGCTCTACCGCTCGTCGCGGCTTCGCATGTGACGAGATCGAGAATGGAAATTGAAATTGGCGGAAGCGAAGAGGAACGCGCTTATTTCATGCGGTGCGTCATGCGAATGGACGAACTCGTGGCGCAGGCCTCTCTCACGCCGATGACTGAACAGCAATACGAAGCTCAGCGCGCACGTTTTGTGATCGGCAACGCCTTCGACGTGTTCTCCGACCCCGACACCGTGACAGAGGCCACATATCGCGCAGCCCAGGAGACGCGACTGCACCCGCTCCGGTAGATGTGGAGCCTCAATAGGTTGTTCCCGTTCGTCGACGGAAACGGCCGCTGCGCCCGCGCGCTCGCCTATTTGATCCTGTGCCGAAAGTATGGGCGCTGGTTACCGGGAGAGCGAACGATAATCATGCTTATCAAGCAAAATCGCGAACGCTACCGGCAAGGCCTCGCGGACGCCGATAGCGCTGAAAAAGGAGGTCGCGTCAATCTCACGCCCCTCGCCACGCTGATCGCTGAATTACTGGCCCGGCAACTGGAAGAAGCCCACACAGCAACCGCCTCCAGCTCGCAAGCCTGAGCTGCGTCCCTACCCCGTCCGGGCCCCCTCCATCTCCTGCAGGCCCTTGCTCGCCTCATCGCGCAGGTCTTCCCAGATGGCGGCGACGTACTGGCCGAACTTCTCACCGCCCATGAGCTTG
>JAIXUR010000589.1 GCA_027483425.1 Cyanobacteriota bacterium
CAAAGTTCAAAGTTCAAAGTTCAAAGTTCAAAGTTCAAAGTTCAAAAAAACAAAACGAGAACTGACCTGGGGGAGTTGAGTCAGGCCCATTTTGTCGTTTGAGGGGTTGAATGCGTTAGCCGCTCAGGAGGGCTTCGACAAACTCGTAGCTGGAGAAGGGGCGTAAATCTTCAATACCTTCTCCTGCACCGATGAAGCGGATCGGCAGGCCCAGCTGCTCGACGACGGCCAGGGCGACGCCGCCCTTGGCGGTGCCGTCGAGTTTGGTGAGCACTACGCCGCTGAGGTTGGCGGCGGCGGCAAAGACTTCGGCCTGGCGCAGGCCGTTTTGGCCCAGGGTGGCATCGAGTACCAGCAGAGCTTCGACCCGGGCTTCGGGGGCTTGTTTATCGACGATGCGGCGGATCTTCGCCAGCTCGTCCATCAGGTTCTTTTTGTTTTGCAGGCGTCCGGCGGTATCGACCAGCAGCAGCTCGATGTGGCGGGATTTGGCGGCGGCGATCGCATCGTAGACCACCGCCGCTGGGTCAGTATTCTGCCCTGGGTTGGCAATCACCTCTACGCCACTGCGGCTGCCCCAGGTCTTGACCTGCTCCACAGCGGCGGCCCGAAAGGTATCGGCGGCGGCGATCAGCGTGGGGTAGCCCGACTTGGTGGCGATGTGGGCCAGCTTGCCAATGGTGGTGGTTTTGCCCGCCCCGTTGACCCCGGTCATCAGCCAGATGCTGAAGCCGCCTTTCTCGGGGGTAAAGGTGAGGTTGTGGGAGTCGGCCAGGGGGGCATCGAGCATGGCCCGCAGGATCGACTTGAGGTAGGCGATCGCCTGATCGGGGGGCAGCACCTCCTGGCGCAGGCGGGTTTGCAGCGCCTCAATGACTTTGTCGGTGGCGGCGACCCCCACATCGGCCTGTAGTAGCAGGGCCTCAATTTCCATTACCGCGTCGTCGTTGAGGGGCCCCTGGCCGACAATGGCCTTGAGCTGGTTGACCAAGCTCAGACGGGTTTTGTTCAGCCCCTGGCGCAGCTTATTCAGCCAGGTAATTTCTTCGGCGGAAATATCGTCGGGTCGTCGCCCCTGGGCCGCCAGCACTTCCGCTGACCAGAGAAAGGCCTCGTCTAGGTTGATGTCCGGCAGGATCAACTCGGGGGGAGCGGCGGCCGCAACGACCACCGGCTTGGGTTCGGGCTCGGGCTCCACAATGGCGGTGGCTTCGAGCTGGGCCAGGCGCTGCTGGCGTTCGGCCTCGGGCTGGGCCCAGAAGGGGCGGGGGGCAGTGGGTTCTGGGGTGGGCTCTGGGGTGGCTTCTGGGGTGGTTTCTGGGGCGGAGGTGGCGGTCTCAAGACTTGCCGCTACGGACGATTCCGCCTGCTCAGGCAGGGCGGCGGGGGCTGGCTCTGCGGCTTCAGCATCAGGGACGGTGGCTGGGGCAGCGATCGCCGCCCCAGCCGTCTGAACAGGGGCCTCAACCAATGCCTCAATAGGTGTCTCGGCGGGCTCAGGAGCCACCGCGTCTGGGGCGGGAGCGCTCTCTTCAGGTGCCTCGGGCTTAGCCTCGGCCTGCTGCTTCTGGATATTTTGGTAGGCGGCCTTGGCCCACTTTAGGTAGTCGTCTGACGATAGCTGTGGGCTGGCGGTCTCGGATGCTTTGGCCGGGGCCGGAGCGTTGGTCTCCGCAGGGGAATCAGGGCGGTTAGCGTCAGCATCGGCGCTGTCAGATTTGTCGAAACTGCGCTGAAACCAATTGAACCCAGCCATATCAGAGCTACCTTGCGGACGTTGTTGCGGTTGTGAGGTGTTGCTGTTGTTAATAGTAAGGCTTTATCCCCGCTTGGGAGAGGCGGGGGTGGGTGAGCCCAGCTTGCCCCTGCCCACCCCCGCTATTCCCTCCCAACCGCAGCCGGATTAGACTACCGGGCTATCCACTTCTGGCTCGCTGATGCTGACGCCACTGGCCTGCCCGTCACTGGCCTCACCCCCATAGGCCTCCCCACGGCCCACGACTCGGCGCAGTACACCATTAATAAAGCGGTAGCCGTCGTCGTCGCTGTAGCGTTTGGCCAGCTCCACGGCCTCGTTGATGGCCACTCGGTCAGGGGTGCCCAGGTAATTGATTTCGACCACCGCCAGGCGCAAAATGTCGCGGTCGATGCGGGGCAGGCGCTTGAGGCTCCAGGCCACCATGGCTTCATTCAGGATCCCATCAACCTCAGTTTGATATTTGGTCGCGTGGCTCAGCAGCTCCAGAGCAAAGGCCTCGATCTCAGACTGGTTGCTGAGGCGAATGAACTCAGGTAGCTCGATGGCGTGGGCCAGGCGGTTGATGGCGGCTTGGGTCAGGGTGATCGCGTCCTCCACCATCGCCCGTCCACTCTCCACGTCGCTGGCTAGGATGCCGCTATCCACCAGGCGCTGACTGCCTCGTTTAAGCTCATCGGCGGCGGTTTCTAAGGAATCTTTGGCCTCAGCGGTGAGGGTTTGAATCGCGGACAGCAGGAGCTTCTCAAAGTCTTGGGGAACGAGTTTTTGAGACTTCTCGGAAACCTGGCTGAGGCCTAGTAGGGCCAACTCCCGGGCCATACGGCGAGCTTGCATAGTTGATATCTCCGAGAAACAGGCTATATCTTAGCAATCTTCGTCGATCGGCAAGACGGAAAGCTGCTGGGGATACTCCCTCAGATCGGGTAGCTCGGTCGCCAGGTCAGGGTTGCTCAACCCCAACGAAATGGGTGTAGAGACCTGGCCCTCGTCCACGACCGCCACCACGCGATCGGGAGGAACGGCCGCCGCCAGGTTAGGGCCGACAATGCCCCCCGACAGGATCAGCTTAAAGGCATCCTCAATGGAGATCGAGAGGTTGACTACGTCGCTTTCGGGTACGATGGCGTACCAGCCGCTGGTGGGGTTGGGGGTGGTCGGCACAAAAATACTCAGCATTTTGGGGGTACCTGCGGCCGCTGCGGTCATGGCACCGGTGACAAAGGCGATCGCCCAGATGCCCTTGCGCGGATACTCCACCAGCACCGCCCGCCGAAACCGCGTGCTGGAGTCTTGAAAGACGGTTTGCAACAGCTGTTGCAACGTTTTGTACACCGACCCGGCCAAGGGAATCGACTCCACCACTTTTTCCCCCACATCCAGCAGCCAACGACCGGCAATATTACGGGCCATCAGGCCAATAATCAAAATTGCTAGCAGGGGCACAGACAGCCCAATCAGCAGGTTGATCAGGTCAACCAGTAGGGGGTTGAGATCGTCAAAGGGGGTGAGTTGTTTCGGGAAGCGGGTTAACAGGCGCACCACCCAACCCGAGATGGTGATGGTCAGCCAAATGGTGGTCGCCAGGGGAATGATC
Source organism: Cyanobacteriota bacterium (assembly GCA_027483425.1). Taxonomy (GTDB): domain Bacteria; phylum Cyanobacteriota; class Cyanobacteriia; order Phormidesmidales; family Phormidesmidaceae; genus Nodosilinea. The sequence goes on from JAIXUR010000589.1 coordinate 3,354, forward strand.
ACCAGGAGCCCGGCAATGAGATCGTTCTTGAGGTCTTGCTTGATCTTTTGCAGCACAGGTAGCTTGGGGTGATCTTGGCCCGGCAAGGAAGAAGTGTTCAGGGTAGGCAAACCGTTTAAGTCCATAATCCCGGGATGCGTCTAGGGATAGATGAGGCTACGAAACCAGAGGCTAAAGGTTTTTAAAGTGAAGGTTTAAGTGAAGTATGGCCACCTAGCCACCTAAACTACAAACATTTTATAAATCTATTGTAAACATTTGTATAGAGAACGGGGTGAGCAGTCGAGATCTCTGAGGGTATTCCATCGAGCCAATGTCCCCAGTCCAGGAACCGGAAGCCTCCCGGTCAGGCAGTTTAGCCTGCTGATCCCTGGACGCGATAATTCCTGGAATACCCTTGCCCAGACTCATACTTGCGTTCCCCTATCCTAGGACAAATCGGTAGCGTGGCTAACATTAAGTCGACGCTTCAGGTCTTGGGATGGGCCTCGGGCCTGAAGCCCTGGATCGGAAACCGTTTATGCCGTCCTGGTGGCCCAGATTGGGTCGGTTCCTAGGCAAGCCCCAGCAGGTAGCGGGCCAGGTTGAGGTAAAGCAATACCCCCAGCACGTCCACAATGGTGGTGATGAAAGGGGCCGACATGAGCGCCGGGTCGAAGCCCAGTCGGTCAAACAAAAGGGGCAGGGTGCCCCCAGCGGTGGAGGCCAAAATGGAAATCGCCACCAGGCTAAGGCCCACGGTAAGGGCAACGGGCAGGCTGCCCTGGAGCAGGTAAGCCCAGCCGGTGACGACGACCCCCAGCATGAGGCCCAGCACGGTGCCGGCGATCGCCTCCCGTCGAATCACCGATAGAGCCTGCTTTGAACTAATCTCTTCGGTGTTGAGGCCGCGAATAACCACCGTGGATGACTGTGCCCCCACGTTGCCACCGCTGCCGATTAAGAGGGGAATAAAGGCGGCCAGGGCCACCACCTCCTGCAAAATGTCCTGCTGACTGCGAATAACGGCGGTGGTGGCGGTGTTGGTGATCAGCAGCACCGAGAGCCAGACCACCCGCTTGCGGGCGACATCAAACAGGTTTGCCTGAAAGTAGCTTTCGCCGCCGCTCTGGAGCCCCCCCAGGGTATAGATATCTTCGGTGGTTTCGGCCTCGATCACGTCGATCAGGTCGTCGACGGTGATAATGCCCACCAGGCGGTCTTCGGTGTCGACGACGGGTACCGCCAAAAAGTCGTAGCGCTGCACGAGTCGGGCCACTTCTTCTTGGTCAGTGTCGGTGCGTACCGAAATGACCTCGCGGGTCATCAGGTCGCCGATAGTTTGTTCGGGCTGGCCGGTGACCAGGTGCCGCAGCGATAGAATACCGGTCATCCGCCGGGCGGCGTCGGTGACAAATAGGTAATAGATGGTTTCGCTGACGAAGGCGCGACTGCGAATGTAGTCTAGGGCGCGCAAAATCGTCCAACCCTCTTTTAGCGCCACGTATTCTGGGGTCATAATCCGCCCGGCGGTGCCCGCCGCATAGCCCAGCAGCTGGGCGGTGGCCTCGCGCTCCTGGGGGCTGAGCTGAGCCAGCAGGCTGCGCACAAATTTGGCGGGCAGTTCGTCGAAGAGCCTAGCCCGGTCGTCGGGGGACATTTTATCGACGATATCCAGCACGTCCTGGCGTTTGAAGTCTTCGATCAGGGCCTGCTGCACGCTGGTGTCGAGGTTTTCGTAGACCTCGATCGCTTCGCCCTTGCCCAGCAGCCGAAAGGCGATCGCCTGCATGGCCTCGGGCAGCCCCTCAATGGCCTCGGCAATATCCGCAGGCTGGACAGGTACCAGTAGCGCCTTGGCCCCTGGCAAATTGCCCTGCTCTAGGAGCACCTGAAGCTGCGATCGCACGAGCTCTTGCAGCTCCTTGCGATCGATGGCGAGGGTAGTGGGTGTATTTTGCGCTTCAGTCAATGCCTGCGCCCCGGCGATAACAATTGACTATAGTCTAGTGGCCCCTGGTCACCCAGAGAAGGCGCACCCCTAGGATTATTCTCCCAATTCAGGGAATAGAGTCTTCTACGGCTGCTGCCTCGACTGGATTGGGCCAACCCTAGGCTTAATCAACTATATAATCAACATAATCAACCATATAAATGGGGGAATACCCGCATAACAGGGGGTATCGACTGTTTTGAGCCTAGATTATCCCACCATGGAACCAGCACAGGCTACCGACACCATTATTGACGGTAGATTAGGGCGTCAGGTGGCTACGCGCCAACCAGGAGCCATCAGGGCCGGTCATTCGTAGTGAGTCATTAGTTGATGCGATTCTGGCTGATTTATACTGGAATCAACGCCTTGCAGGTCATTGATCATGGCCGTTACCACCCAAAAGCTGACCTTTGCAGACTACCTTGCCTACGACGATGGCAGCGGCACCCGCTATGAACTTGTGGATGGGGATCTGGTGCCCATGGGCCTAGGCACAGGGCTGCACGGAGCCATTGCAGAGTTTTTGACCGAGCAGTTTAAAATGGCCGCCCAGCAGGCTGGTCAACCCTGGACGGCGAAAGATATGCGCATTGGATTGCGATCGCCCCGCAGCACTCGTTGGGATACCTCCCGCATTCCCGATGTGGTGGTGCTGCCAACGGCACAATGGGATGCCATGCGGGCTAAAGAAGCCATTATCGAACTGACTGATCCACCCCCTGTTCTAGTCGTTGAAGTCGTCAGCGATTCGACCGTTGCCACTGATTACCGCGCCAAGCATAGCGAATACAGCGTTTTAGATATTCCTGAGTACTGGATTGTCGACCCGCTGAAATCACAGGTGACGGTTGGTCGCTTAGAGGCGGGCCGCTACAATGACGAGATGTTCACAGGCGGTGATGGGGTGCGATGCCTGGTTTTACCCGACTTGGCTCTGACGGCTCAGCAAGTGCTTTCAGCGTCTCTAAGCTAGACCTACCCTCGGTCCATAGCGGTTCTCATTGCTATGGATTGTAGACAGATCTGCCTAGTCACCGGCCCGGCGCGATCGGGCAAAAGCGAGTGGGCCGAAGCGCTGGCGACCCACTCCGGGCAATCGGTCATCTACATCGCCACCTCCACCCTGGACCCAGCGGATTTGGATTGGCAACGGCGGGTGGCGCTTCACCGCGATCGCCGCCCCCCCCACTGGCACCTCCAAGAAGTCCCTATTGCCCTGCCCGAGGCCATTCTGGTCGCCACCGCTGGGGATTGCCTATTGATTGATTCCCTCGGCACCTGGTTGGCCAACCTGCTGGAGCAGGATGATGTCACCTGGCAAGTCACCCTAGATGCCCTCATCGCCAGCCTGCGCCAGACCCCCGCCACTGTCATCCTGGTCTCCGAAGAAACCGGCTGGGGCGTGGTACCGGCCTATCCCCTGGGGCGGTTGTTTCGCGATCGCCTCGGCACCCTCACCCGCCAGGTGGGCACCGTCGCTAGCGCGGTTTACCTCGTGGTCGCTGGCTACGCCGTGGATGTGAAAGCGCTAGGGAAAGAGGTGGGAGCAGGGGATTTTTGAATTTTGAATTTTGGATTCCATGACCCTCTCCCCTCCCTCATCTCTCTACACCACAAACCCCGCCATGTCATAGCTTGTCCACTGGCCGTCGTACTTCTCTGCCACCAGGGGGGTCACCGTCAACTGCGGTGGCTGGCCGCTGGCCACGTCTACCCGCAGGGCCGAGTAGGGGCGCTTGAGGGTGCTACCGTCGCCCGTGCGGCCCAGGTACAGGTGTGACTTGGCCACGGCGCGGGTGTTACCCAGGCTGGTTTCGGTGAGCACGGGCCCTGAGCCGCGCTGTCGCCGTAGGCTGTAGCCGCTGCCGCCGCAGATCACCCAGGGAATGTGGGCATCGCTGTGGCCGGTGGCCCCGGTGCGCAGGTAGTCGAAGCAGTGGGCGTGGCCGTTGAGCACCAGATCGACTAATGGACGGCCCTGGGCCTGGGGCTGGATCTGGGCGGCGACGGCATCGAGCACCTGGCGCAGGTGGTAGCGTACCGCGAGGGTTTGGCCCTGGCTCCACTTGGTGGTTTCGCTCACGTAGGGGGGATGGTGGAAGACAAGAATGCGCCCCCGCACGGCTCGGTTTTGCCAGGAGTCGATCAGGCGATCGCGCAGCCAGTCGAGCTGCTCCTGGTCCACCACCGGAGAGCGGGAGCGGTCGAGCTGCTTAGCCAGGTCATAGATCTGCTCATCAATCCCCTCAATCCGCTCGGTGAGGTCCTCTTGTTCGTCGCCGTTACCAACGTTGAAGGTGCCTAGACTGACCCGGCGCAGCAAATCGGCCTTGGTGATCTCGAGCTGCTGGCGCTGCTGCTGCAACTCTCGCCGCCCCGCCTCGTCGAGGCCCCCAGGCAGGGGCTCGTTAAAGGTGTTGGAGTCGAGGGCAAAAAAGTCGATACCGCCGTAGCGAAAGGTGTAGTAGCGGTTGGGCAAGCGGGTAAACTCCCCAGGGCGATAGGTGAGGGCGCGCATACCGTCCATGGTGCTGGTGTAGTAAGCCTCTAGGTGCTGGCCCAGCTGGGCCTCGGGCACCGCCCGTAGATAGTCTAAAAAGGCGCGGGCAAAGGCATCACCCTGGTAGGAGCCGTGCCAGCTCGCATCCAGATCAATATACGAGCGCAGGGCGTAGCGCAGCGGTGCCATAATCCCCGAGGCCAGGCCAATGAGTAGGGGCAGGTCGTAGTAGTCGTGATTGCCCAGCAC
>JAIXUR010000482.1 GCA_027483425.1 Cyanobacteriota bacterium
AGAGTCATCCCCAGGGGCATCGGGGCTTAGGGCGTGGACAATCAGGCCATCGGCGTTGGTTCCCGTCCTGGCTGAGGGTGCGGATGGTGTCGAGGCAGAGTTACTCAATACCTCTCCTGAACCCTCCTCTGGCCCCTCTCCTGAACTCTCCCCAGAACCCTCCCCCGCCATCTTGATCGAGGTGCAAACTATTTTGGTGGAGGGCAGTACGGTCTTTAGCCCCGAGGTACTGGCCCAAACCGTGGCCCCCTTTGAGGGCCGAGCCCTCACCTTGCCAGAGCTCCAGGCGGCGGCCAATGCCGTGACCCAGCTCTACCTGAATGCGGGCTACATTACCTCCGAGGCGGTGCTGCCGCCCCAGGTGGATGTGCAGGGGGGAGTGGTCAAACTCCAGGTGATCGAAGGGGAACTGGAGGAGATTCGCGTGGTGGGCACCGATCGCCTGGTGACCTACGTGCAGCAGCGCATTGCCCTGGCGGGTACCCGCCCGCTCAACCAGAACCGGCTAGAAAGTCAGCTCCAACTGCTGAAGCGTGACCCCCTGTTTGACAATGTGGAAGCCAGTTTGCGCCAGGGCCAGGCCGACGGCAGCAGCATTCTGATTGTGCAGGTTACCGAGGCCGCCGCCATCAGCGGCAGTCTGGGCTTCGATACCCTATCTCCCCCCAGTGTCGGCGAATTTCGCACCGGGGCCACCCTGGAGTACAACAATTTGGCGGGGTGGGGCGATCGCCTGCTGGCCTCGATCTATCGGTCGACCACCGGAGGTTCCTACGCCTACGAACTGTCCTACCTGGTGCCCCTCAACCCAATGGACGGTACGCTGCTGCTGCGGGCGACCCCCAGTAGCTACAGCATTACCGACCCATCGGAGCCCACCTTTGAGCTGGGGCTGCGGGGCTCTACCGAGAGCTACGAAGCCCAGTACCGCCAGCCCCTGATTCGGACACCCCAGGAGGAGCTAGCACTTTCGGCTGGGTTTCGCTACCGCAACGGCTCTACCCTCCTGGGGGGCTTTATTACGCCGCCGACGGTGACCAGTGTGGTGAGCTTTGGCCAAGACTACCTGCGGCGCGACGCCAGCGGGGCCTGGGGAGTGCAGTCCCAGTTTCGGATCGGCACAGGATTGTTCGATGCCACTACCGAGCCAGCCCCTCTTCCCAGCGGAGAGTTTTTTAGCTGGCAGGCTCAGGTACAGCGCTTGCAGGTGCTGGGCCCCAACCACCAGCTACTGGTGCAGGGGGGAATTCAGCTCACCCCCGATAGCTTGCTGGGGTCAGAACAGTTCTTCATCGGTGGGGATCAGTCGGTGCGGGGCTACTACCAAAATCAGCGGTATGGGGACAACGGCCTACGGTTTTCGGTGGAAGATCAAATTACCCTGCTGCGGAACGAGGATGGGTCCTTACTCCTAGGCCTGAATCCGTTTTTGGATCTGGGCTATGTGTGGGCCAGTAACTCCGCCGTTCAAGCCACTGACCAGAACTTTATGCTGGGCACCGGGGTAGGGGTGGCGATGTCTCCCCTAGAAAATCTGGATGCTCGCATTGATTTGGGTCTGCCGCTGATTACCTTGAATGAGCTGCCTAGCGATTTTCCCTCGGGGCTCAGGGTCTATTTTGATATTCGCTATTGGTTTTAGCCATGGAGCTGCAAGATGCCTTTATTTCCTACGGTCGGACCGACAGCAAAGACTTTGCTGTGGATCTACATCAGCGGCTGAGGGCGCTAGGCTATAGCGTTTGGCTTGACCAAAACGATATTCCCTTTGCGGTCAACTACCAAACCCATATCGATCGCAGTATTGAAAAATGCCATAGCGTCATTTTTATCATCAGCCCCCACTCGGTGAACTCGCCCTACTGCACCGAGGAACTGGATCAGGCTTTGCGCTACCACAAGCACATTATTCCCCTCATGCACGTGGGGGAGATTTCTCGCGAGACCTGGCAGCAGCGCAACCCCCAGGGCACCGAAGTCGACTGGGTCGAGTACCAGGCCAAGGGGCTGCACAACACCAACCGCAAAATCCACCCCGGCATTACCAAGCTCAACCGGATCAACTGCCGTGACGGTATTGATGACCCCGATCAATATCTGGAACAGGTGGTGCAAACCCTGGAAGATCGCAAGCCCTTTGTACACCAGCACACCCAGTACCTGGTCAAGGCCTTAACCTGGGTGCAAAACCAGCGGCCAGCGCGCTATTTGCTCACCGGGGCCGAGCGCGAGGCGGCGGAGGCCTGGCTTAAACAGGCCTTTGAGGACGATCCGCCCTTTTGCCAGCCCACCCATCTCCACGGGGAGTTTATTACCAGCAGCACTAAGTATGCCGATGGCCGATCGGCCCAGGTCTTTCTCTGCTACGCCGCCGCTGAGGACGCTGAATCAAAAACGTTGCCCCACCCCAGTGCCCCCTATCTCCCCGAGCCATCGAGCCTGGTGAGCAGTCGATTGCGGTATTACCTGATGCGGGTCGGGTTTACCGTGTGGGATTGGCGGGAAGATTTGGCTTCGGGCGATCGCATCCAAAGCGCCATTGCCCAGGGTATTGAAGGGGCCGACAACCTGGTGTTTCTGCTCTCCCCTGAATCGGTGCGGTCAGAGCGCTGTTTGGAGGAACTCAGCTACGCCCTCAGCCTGAATAAGCGAGTGATTCCGGTGTTGACCGAGGACTTGGCTCTCGACACAATTCCGGCGGCGCTGAACAATGTACAGCTCATCGAGATCAGCGCCGCCGATGGCCCCTTGGCCACCCAGGCGGGGAGTCGCCAGCTGATCGCCACCCTGCGGCAAGATGCGGCCTACCTGCGAGCCCACAAGCTCCTACTGATTGCGGCGCTCAAGTGGGAGCGGCAGCGCCGCAACCCCAGCGTGCTGCTGCGAGGTGGGGAGCTGCGCCAGGCCCAAGATTGGCTCAAGGCCGCCCAGTCTCGGCCCCGCTACGCCCCCGTTGAACTCCAGACCCAGTTTGTGGCCGAGAGCCTGACCCAGCCCGCCGCCCAGACCCTTGACGTTTTTCTGATCGCTGACCCAGCCGATTTAGACTTTGCCCGTCGCCTCAATAACACCCTGCAATTACAGAGCAAAAGCACCTGGTTTGATCAATCTGTCAGGGTCGGCACCGGCGATGGGCTGGCCATGGTGGACGAGGCCCTGGAAAATGCCCAAAACTGCCTGGTGGTGGTGTCTCCCCAATGCCTGGAAAATCCCCGCTGCCTGGCTGATCTGGGCTATGCCCAGACCCTTCAAAAGCGCATTGTGGCCGTGTCCGATGGGCCGATGGACCGCAGTCAACTGCCCCCGGCCCTGGCCCATTGCCCGGTCGTCAACTTCCAAGACCATGAGGGCGACTACTCCTCTAACTTTGGGGCGCTGTACCGTATTCTCGAAAGCGATGCCGACCATGTGGATCGACACACGCGCCTGCTGGTAAGAGCCCTAGAGTGGGACAATGCCGGGCGCGACCCCAGCCTGCTGCTGCGGGGTAAGGCCCTGGACCAGGCCAACACCTGGCTAGCCCAGGCCAAGGGCAAAGTACCGGCCCCCAACCAAACGCAGCTCGACTACCTAGGGGCCAGCCGTGAGCTGCCGTTTCGCAAGGTGAAGTGGCGGTCTGTGGGACTAGCCAGTGGAGTCGTTACCCTGGCCCTAGCAGCCCTGCGCCTGGCCGGGGGCCTACAGCCGCTGGAGCTGGCCGCCTACGATGCCCTGATGCGGCGTCGCCCCAGCGAGCCCCAGGACGCTCATCTGCTGATTGTAGCCGTCGACGAAACCAGCGGCGACTGGCTGCGGGGGCAGATCAAGCAGGGCCTTTACCCGCCAGGGTTGGGCACGATCCCCGACGGGGCGCTGGAGCAGGTGCTGGACATTCTCTCAGCCCACGACCCGGCGGCGATTGGCCTGGATTTTTACCGCGATTTTCCGGCCACCCCGGCCCTGGCGGCCCGCATGGAGCAGAGCGATATCTTGTTTGGCATCTGCAAGGCCACCTACCAAGACACAGCGGTCGAGCAGCCCCCCGAACTGCCCAGTCGCCAGGTCGGGTTCAACGACTTTGCGGTCGATGCCAATAACTTTGTCCGCCGCCACTACCTCAAGCAGGAGGCCGACCCCCCCAACTGTGATACCGCCGAGGCCTTTAGCCTTCGCCTTGCCCGGCACTACCTGGCGGATCAGGGCGTGGACTATACCGATCCCTTTCTGCCGGATGGCGGCATTCAGGACATGGCCTTTGGCTCGGTGCGCGTGCCCCAGCTGTGGTCTGGTGGTCTTCTTACTAGTCAGACCGGTGGCTATAGCCCCCTGCGACGGGATGACTTCGTTGGCTACCAGACCCTGGTGAACTATCGCACTTACCAGGGCGACCCCAACCAGTTTGCCCCCCAGGTGACGCTCCAGGAATTGATGACGGGTCAGTTTGATCCATCTCTGATCACGGGGCGAATTGTGCTGATTGGCTACAAAGACCTGACCGATCGCAATGCCGACTCGTACAATACTCCCCTAGGTCAGCTGCCTGGGGTGGTGGTACATGGCCAGATGGTCAGCCAGCTGGTGAGTGCCGCCCAAGAGAATCGTAAGCTGCTGTGGTGGTGGCCGGTGTGGGCCGAGACCCTGTGGATTGGCCTATGGGCATTGGTCGGCGGCCTGGTGGTACGACAGCTGGTGCGGCTCAGGTTCCTAGCCGCAGGGGCCACTGCGGCCCTAGTGGTGCTGGTAGGCCTCAGCTATGCAGCCTTAACCTTCGCCGGTGGCTGGCTGCCCCTGGTTCCGGCCCTATTGGCTGGGCTAGGCACCGCCGGGTTGGTCGCCTACCTCAACCGTCGAGTACGTAATCCGTAGAAAGTTTTGAATTTTGAACTTTGAACTTTGAATTTTGAACCTAAGCATTCAAAATCCCCCCCTCCCTCCCGGTCTGCTCCCTCCTGAACCGTCCTTCGCTGCCCTGACTATGGCTCCTGTGCTAAACCGCCCGCCCTTCTCGCCCCTGAGGTTTCCTCTGCTCTGGGTCGCTGGCCTGCTGGGGATAGCGCTGCTGGTGCTACCGCCCGCTCCACCGGCCCAGGCGGGGGTGTTTAGTTTTTTGCTGGGCGGGCGGGAAAATCGCGGCGGGCGGGTGCCCAACCGCCAGCAGGGTGGAGGGGTGCGGGCCGGTCGGGTCGCCGGTGGGTTTGATGCCACCTTGCCTTACATCATTAGCCCCCGTAATACCTTTGAAGCCAGCGACCGGTTCACCATTCGCTGGCACCCGGTGGATGGGGTTGAAACCTATACGGTGCGGCTGTGGCAGTGGCAAGACGCCAACGGTGGGCGGCAGCGGATCCTGTGGGAAACCACGACCTCTGATGCTGCGGTGGTCTACGGGGGTGACCCGTCCTTGGCCCCGGAGTCGTTTTACTCGGTGGAGGTGATTACCGACCAGGGGGTGACGTCCGATCTAGACGCGGGCTGCGCGATCGCCGGGTTTGCGGTGCTGTTTCCTGAGACGCGATCGCGCCTGGAGGCCGATCTCGCTAGCCTCAATCCGGCCACCCTCACCCCCGAGGAACTGGCCCTGGCCAAGGCCCAGATCTACCTGGCCTACCAAATGCTCAATGCCGCCATCGACAGCCTGGCTACCCAAGCGGCCGCCGACCCCACTGCCACCTTGGCCCTGGCCCTGGGAGACCTCTACAGTTTCGCCGGGCTCAACACCCTGGCCGCCGAACAGTACAGCCTGGCCCTAGCCCTGGCCCCCGACGACCCACTTTGGCAGGCGATCGCCCTTGAGGGTCTGGGAGAACTGGCGGTGCTTCAAAACGACATTGAGGCCGCCCTGCCCCCGCTGCGCCAGGCTCAGTTCAACTATGATTTAGCCGACAATGGCATCAGGGCGAACCAGGTGGAAACCCGCATTGCACTGCTGCAAAAGGCCCAGCAGCTCGACATTCCCCCCACCGATGACCTGGAGGTTTGCGAGGCCCCTCCCGGATAAACGATGCCCCGCCTGTCCCCGATTCCTGAGGTAGGACAGAGGTTCCCGATACGGAGATCCCCGATACAGGGCAGACACAGGGGTCTGCCCCTACCCCCCTACCCACCCACCC
>JAIXUR010000193.1 GCA_027483425.1 Cyanobacteriota bacterium
CGAGGGTGATCGGGTGGGGCAATGGTTGGGGCATCTGCCCCTGCAAGAGGGCGATACCCCCTTTGTGACGCCCTGGAGCTGCCCCCCAGGAGACAACGCCTGCTCCGCCCTATGGCCTCAGCTGCTGGAGCGGTATCCCAGTGCGATCGCCCAGGCGGAATTTTACTGCGCCGTCAAAAATGGCACCCTGTTTCTGGCAGCTCGCCCCGACGCCGTTGATCTGCGCTGCGGCTTTTTTGCCACCACCGTATGGGATGACAATGGCGATAGCCAGGTCGATTACGAAGACCCAGTCAGCGTTGATGTCTCCGCCACTCTCCTGCCGTGGCCGCAGGAATAACGGAACAGGTTGCTATACTAACGAGAAGTAGCATTTTGGGCGTTGCATCCAGGCCAAACTGGACAGCAAAAGCGGGTGGGTGGAGACTGTTTTCAGACCCTAGGACGCTTACCGCAGACAAAATATCTACAGTCTTTTCAGGGCCTTGCCCCCCGCCATTCACCCAGAGCCAACGCACACCGTGGAAGAACAAAAACAACCCTCCGAAGTCATTACCTTACTCTCTAGCCGCGAGCTGGAGAGAATGCGCAAAGCTTGCCAGATGGCTGCCCAGCTGCTCGACTACCTCACCCCCTTCGTCAAGCCGGGGGTCACCACCCAAAAACTCAACGACCTGGCCGAAGCCTGGACTAAACAGCGCGGTGCCAAGAGCGCACCCCTGGGCTACGCGGGCACGGTGATGCCCTTTCCTCGGTCTATTTGCACCAGCATCAACGAGGTGATCTGCCACGGCATTCCCAACTCTGATGACGTGCTGCGCGACGGCGACATCATCAATATTGACGTCACCCCCATCGTCGATGGCTACCACGGCGACACCTCCCGCACCTTCTTGGTCGGCGATCCATCCCCCCAGGCCCGCCGCCTGGTCGAGGTGACCGAAGAATCGATGTGGCGCGGCATTCGGGCGGTGAAGCCGGGGGCCAGGGTCGGCGACATTGGCGCGGCTATTCAGGCCTACGCCGAGGCCGAGGGCTACTCGGTGGTGCGCGACTTTGTCGGCCACGGGGTGCACCGCATTTTCCACGCCGCGCCGCAAATTCCCCACTACGGTGAGCGGGGCAAGGGCAAAAAGCTGCGCCCCGGCATGGTGTTTACCATTGAGCCGATGATCAACATTGGCACCCACGAGGCCGAAATTTTGGCCGATGGATGGACGGCGATCACCACCGACCGCCAGCTCTCGGCCCAGTTTGAGCACACCGTCGCGGTAACCAAAGACGGCGTAGATGTGTTGACGCTTTCCCCTGCCAAGGTACTGGCCTAGGCGCTACCGCCTGCCTGAATCCCGATACAAAACAATCACCCTGTGGTCAGATATAAAATCTGCGTAGGATGGGCAAAGCACTGCGTGCCCATCATCAGGGCGATGGGCACGGGCTTTGCCCTTTGCCCATCCTACGTTTAATGGCAATTACCCACTTATCGCGTCATGCTCGGTGCGTAACGCGTAACCCTCGATGTGTATTGAGTAATATCCAATGATTATCGCGTCACGCCCCGTGCGGATCGAGTAACATCCGGTGGTTATTCCATAACGCCCCGAGCGGATCGAGTAACACCCCATGGTTATCGTGTCACGCCCTGTGCGTATCGCGTAACATCCGATGATTGCAAAGGAATGGCCCGTGCGGATCGCGTAACGTCGGGGCGTTTTAAGATAACGCCTAGGCATTGCAAGGCAACGGTTCAGCAATGCTGATGGTAGAGGGTCTACTTTCAATCGCACTCCCCCTTCGAACCCATGGTCGACGTTTTTGTTTCCTATTCCCGGCGTGATAAAGAGTTTGTCGCGGTATTGCACGATGCCCTGCGGGCCAGCGACTACGATACCTGGGTAGACTGGGAAGACATTGCCCCCACCACTGAATGGTGGAAAGAAATTGAAGCGGGCATTGAAGCCGCCCACACGTTTTTGTTTGTGATCAGCAAAGACTCGATCGCTTCGACCTATTGCCGCAAGGAAATTGACCACGCCCTTCAGCACGGCAAGCGTATTATACCCGTGCTGCGGCGTAAGGACTATATCAAAGAGGATGTTCACCCCAAGCTGGGGCAACGCCAGTGGATAGCGTTTCAAGCGGAGGACGATTTTGATGCGGCCTTTGCCACCCTGGTAGACACCATCAACACCGACCTGGAGCACAAGAAAACCCATACGCGGCTGGAGGTGCGGGCGATCGAATGGGCGCAGAGTAAGCAAGATACTAGCCTGCTGCTGCGGGGCAGTGAGCTGAACAAAGCCGAACAGTGGTTGTTGCAGGCCAGCGGTGGCAAAGAACCCAGGCCAACGGGGCTACAGGCCAACTACATCGCCGCCAGTCGTGAGCGGGCAACGCAGGAGCAGGAGAGCACGACGCGCCGCCAGCGGATGACGGTGGGTGCCCTTTCGGGACTGCTGCTGCTGGCCAGCGGGGCGGGAACTTGGGCCTGGGTGCAGCAGCAAAAGGCGCTGAAAGGGGAGATAAACGCCAACGTTTTGGCCTATAGCCTGGCGATGGAGGCATACCTACAAAGTGGGTTAGAGGAAGAGGCGGTTACCCAGGCCGTGCGGACCGGGCAAGAGCTGGAGGGCCAAAATGCAAATCGCATCAATCCAGCCACCCGATTTCGAGCCATTGCGTCCATTCGAGAGGTTATGTATGGGGTTAAGGAGCGCGATCGCTTAATTGGCCACAGCGATATGGTCACTAGTGTGGCGTTTAGCCCGGATGGCGAGATCATTGCCACCGCCAGTGGTGACCAGACTCTCAAGCTGTGGAACCGGCAAGGAGAAGAACTGCAAACCCTCAAAGGCCACGGCAGTTGGGTCAACAGTGTGGCGTTTA
>JAIXUR010000547.1 GCA_027483425.1 Cyanobacteriota bacterium
CTACTGATTCCAACGATTCCAGATCTCAGGCGCTCAGCGCCCTATCGAGCGGGCTGGCGGATGCGGTGGCGGCGATCGCACCCACCCTGGTCGCCGTCAAAGGCCGTCGCCGCTTTGCCTACAGCGGCCTTCACTGGCAGCCGGGGGTGATCGTTACCGCCGACTACGGCCTGGGCCGCTCAGGCCAGCTCACCCTCACCCTGCCCGATGGCAACGTGGTCGAGGCCGAGGTGTCTGGCCGCGACAGCGCCCTCGAATTGGCCGTGATTCGCCTCGATCGCACCGACCTGCCTGTGCCCACCACCAGCGAGGGTGCAGACCTGAAAGTAGGGCATGTGGTCTTGGCGGTGGGCCAGTCTTGGGACTACGGGGTGAGCGCCAGCCTGGGCCTGCTGGGCAACCTGGGGGGCCCGTGGCAGACCTCCCAGGGGCGGGCGATCGATCGCCTGATTCGCCCCGATGTGACCCTTCCCCCCGATCTGCTGGGGGGGGCCTTGGTCGATACCGCAGGGCGCGTCTTGGGCATCAACCTCAACGGGCCGCGCCACCGGGTGGTAACCCTGCCCGCCGCCAATGTGGACCGCATCGTCAACACCCTGCTAGAGCGGGGCAGCCTCAGTCGGGGCTACCTGGGGGTGGGCCTCCAGCCCGTGGCCCTGCCCGCTACCCTCCGCCATACCCTAGAACTAGCGGAGGCGGTGGGCCTGCTGGTGGTCAGCGTCGAGGCCGAGGGGCCAGCGGAGCAGGCGGGCCTGCTGCTGGGCGATCTGCTGCTGGCGGTGAATGGCCAGGCGGTGGGCAATCTCCAGGCGGTCTACGGACATTTAGAGGCCAGCGCCATCGGTCAGCCGGTGTTGCTGCACCTGGTGCGGGGTGGCCAGCCCATGGATCTCACCGTGACCGTGGGGGAGCAGCCCCAGGGAGGGGCGCGATGAATGCCCCAATCAATGCTCCAATGCTGAGTCACGATTTGGCGGCGATCGCCCACCGCCTGCGACAATCCACCGTGCTGATTCAAGGCCGCGCTGGCTCCATGGGCTCCGGAGTCGTTTGGGATGCCTCGGGCCTGATTGTCACCAACGCCCACGTGGTGACCCAGCGCCGGGCCTGGGTCACCCTGGCGCCGGGGCAGCGGCTCACCGCCCACCGGGTCGGCTACAACCAACGGTTAGATCTAGCGGCGCTGAAGATTGAGGCCTCGGGTCTAGAGTCGGCGCCGGTGGGCGATGCCAACGCCCTGCGCGTGGGTCAACTGGTGGTGGCGGTAGGCAATCCCGAGGGTCAGGCGGGGGCCACCTCCCTGGGTATTGTGGCCGCTAAACCGCCCATTCCCCGCTGGGTGCAGGCGGATATTGCCCTGGCTCCGGGCTACTCGGGTGGCCCCCTGGCGACCCTGGCGGGCGAGGTGGTCGGCCTCAATACGCTGATCGCCGCCGGTCGGGGCTACGCCATCCCCACTGCCCTGGTGCAGCGATTTCTGGGCCGCCAGCAGGATCAGCCCTACCTGGGGATCACGGTGCAACCACCGAGACCAACCGCTGAAGAAGGGGAATCGACCGCATGGTTGGTCACCCAGGTGGTGCCGGGTGGCCCGGCGGCCCAGGCGGGGTTAGTGGCGGGCGATCGCATTCTTGGCGTCCATGGCGTTCATGGGCGGCTATTTCGCCATCCCGGCGACCTGGGCGATTGGCTAGACTGTTGGGTACCCGGCCAGACCCTGGCGCTCCAGGTCAGCCACGGTGGGCAGAGGGTAGTATGTACTCTCACGGTGGGTCGGTCACCCTGGCAGGAGCAGGCGGCATGAGGCAGGTGCTAGTGATGAGCTCCTCGGCAATTACCCAGGCAGGGCTGGCCACGCTGATTACCGAAGAAAGCGACCAGTGGCAGGTGGTTGGGGCGGCCACTCAGCTCCGAGTTGGGCCTTGGCCAGCCCCCGCTGCCGACTGTGCCCTGGTGAGCTGGCCCCCCCTGGAGGACGGACGGCCTGATTTAGATCGCCTCAGCGACCTGTCGATACCAATGGTCGCGCTATTGGAGACCGGCAGCAACCTGGCCCTGCCCGAACTCTTGCACCATGGCCTGGCGGGGCTGCTGCCGGGCCAGGCCAACGGAGCAGACATTGTGGCGGCCCTGGAGGCCGCCGCAGCGGGCTTGATCGCCCTTCATCCGGCCCTGTTAGACAGTTTGCTAGCGGGGAATGGAGAGCGACCGCCTACTGCTCCCCTCGGCCAGGGAGAGGCCCTGACCCCACGGGAGGTCGAGGTCTTAGCCCTATTGGCGGAGGGGTTGAGCAATAAGGCCATTGCCCGCCGCCTGCACCTGTCGGATCACACGGTCAAGTACCACACCAGCGCGATCTTCGCCAAGCTCAACGTGTCTAGCCGCACCGAGGCGGCGATCGCCGGGGCGCGGGCCGGGCTAATTCTGCTGTGATCGGATGCATCGGCTGCGACCCCATGGAAATCCTGCCGAGCTTACCCAAATTTCTGCTTAGCGTCTTCGTAGACTGCGATGGTGATTTGGGTGAGGCCCTGGTCTTGGGCTGCTTTTTCAATTTTTTTGCGGGCGGCGGGGCGCACAAAAAAGGGAATTTCTTTTAAGCGGGCTTCGGCTTCGGGGGTCCATTCCATAGATCGCGGTGCAGGGGTAGGTTGGGCTTCTTTAGAATATCAGGATGGGTTAAAGGTAGGCGACGGTGACGCCGGTGCCGCCGTCGGCTTGGGCGGCGGGCTCGAACCGCTGGATCTGGGGGTGGCGTTTGAGGTAGTCGTGGACCCCCAGGCGCAGCTTGCCGGTGCCGTGGCCGTGGATAATCCACAGGGCACCGCTGCCCTTGGCGATCGCTTCCTCGAGCACCGACTCGGCTTCGGCGACCCGCATGCCCCGCAGGTTGATGGTGTTGCGGCTGGTGCGCAGGGCGGGGGCCGGGGGGGCGGCCTGGGCGGCGGGGACGGTGTCTACGGGCTTAGATTTGACCGGCACTTCGGCCTTTTCACCCCGCAGTGATTCAATATCCGCCAGGCTGACGGTGGTTTTCATCAGCCCAAAGCGCACGGTAATGCGGTGGTCGCTGTCCGGGGCGGTCAACACCTCGGCGGTTTGACCCAGGCTGGGAATGCGCACGCGATCGCCGACCCCTGGCCGATAGCCCGGTTTAGCGGGGGGCAAGGCTGTGGGCAGGTGGGTCTGGGCGATCGCATCCACCGCCGCCGTGGCCCGCTGGGCCGCTTGGGCGGTGGGCTCGCCCTGCTGCAAGCGGCGAATCACCTGGGCAATGTCGCGCTTGGCCTCGGCGATCGCCTGCTGTACCGCCGCCTGCTGCTGGAGTTTGAGGTCCTGCTCGCGATCGCGCAGCAGGTCGGCCCGGCGCTGCACCTCGGCGTGGAGCTTTTCGGTCGCGGCCAACAGATCCGCCGCATCCTGGGAGCGGCCCTCCTGCTGGCGGCGCTGGGCCTCTAGGCCCGCAATCACGTGGTTGACATCGTCCTGGGAGCCGATGGCCATCAGGGCTGTCGCCTCATCCACCACGGCGGCATCGAGGCCCAGGCGGCGGGCAATGGCCAGGGCGTTGGATCGGCCTGGAATGCCCCACATCAGCCGGTAGGTGGGCGATAGCGTCGCTTCGTCAAACTCCACCGACGCATTTTCAAAGCGCGAGTCCTCGTACTTTAGGGCCTTGAGTTCACCGTAGTGGGTGGTGGCCATGGTCAGCCGAGCCCGGTTAGCCAGGTGCTTCAGCAGGGCAATGGCCAGGGCCGTGCCTTCGGTGGGGTCGGTGCCCGCGCCGACTTCGTCGAGGAGAACGAGGGTGTTGGAGGGGTGAGGGGGTGAGGGGGTGGTAGGCAGGGCTGATTCCCGTCCTTCAGACTCCTGACTCCTGACTCCTGACTCCTGCGCTCCTGACTCCTCAGCTCCCAGGGCCTCGAGAATGCGCCCAATCCGGCGAATGTGCCCCGAGAAGGTGGACAGGCTCTGCTCGATCGACTGTTCGTCGCCGATGTCGGCCAGGACCTGCTCAAACCAGGGTAGCTCAACGGGTTCGCGGGCAGGCACATAGAGGCCAGCACGGGCCATCATGGCGGCCAGGCCGAGGGTTTTGAGGGTCACGGTTTTGCCGCCGGTATTGGGGCCAGTGATTGCCACCACCCGCAGCTCGGGGCGAATCAGCAAATTGGTTGGCACCACCTCGGGGCCTTGCTCGTGGCGCTGTTGCCACACCAGCAGCGGGTGGCGCAGCTGGCGCAGGGTAGTCTGCTCGTGGGGGGCAATAAACCGGGGTGGGTTGGCGTCTAGCCAGAGGGAGTAGCGGGCGCGGGCATGGGCCAGATCGAGGGCGGTGACGACTGCCAGCAGATGGCTGAGGTCGTCGTAGACAGCGGCTACGGCCTCGCTGAGCTGGCGCAGAATGATCTCTTCTTCGGTTTTTTCCTGGCGCAGCAGTTGGCGCAGGCGGTTACCCAGTTCGACGACGGCCTGGGGTTCGATGTAGAGGGTGGCCCCGCTGGCTGAGGCGTCGTGGACAATGCCAGGCACGGCGTCTTTTTGGGGGGCTTTGACCGGCAGCACAAAGCGATCGCCCCGCTGGGTAATCAACAGCTCCTGCATGGCCCCGTTCTGGCGCTGCAAAATACGTTGTAGCCGCTGTTGAATATCTTGACGGGTGGCCTTGAGGCGATCGCGAAGGGCCCCCAGCTTAGGGCTGGCCCGGTCGGTCACATCGCCGCGATCGTCGATGCAGTGGTAGATCTGCTGCTCCAGGTCGGGGTGGGTGCGCAGCTCCTCCACCAGCCCTTGCAAGACCGGCAGATCCTCCGGCGGTTGGGCATCGATGGTGCGGCGCAGCTGACGGGTGCCATTGAGGGTGGTGGCAATGGCCAGCAGCTCTTCGCCGCCCAGCAGCCCCTGGCGGTGGGCGCGCTCTACCGCCGCGCCAATGTCGCGAATGCCACCAAAGTTCAGGCCATTGTTATGATCTTCCAGCCAAGCCGCCTCCTGGGTTTCGGCCAGCAGCCCCAGGCTGGCAGCCTGGGAGTCGGGGGTCACCAAGCTTTGGGCGGCCAGGGTGCCTACCTTAGTGGCGGCAAAGGTAGACAGATGCTGGCACAGGCGAGGCCACTCCAGCAGGTTTAGGGTTTCGTGCTGAATCAACGACAAATCAGACAGGGGAATAGAGCTCTCTTAACGTACCTTTTCAGTATAGAGAACATAGAGAACTCGGGCATCCACTTCCAGTCAGGATAGGTTTGGGAGGGGAGGCTCTCCGTACTTTGACGGATTTTTCCCAAGAGGGAAACCCATAAAATCTAGAGTTCAATTTGGGTAAAGCTACGCAGCCTTCTTGTCCCCTCAGTTGTTAAGCCCTACTCAATAGTTGACTCTCCTGACCGGGTAGTGGGAACGCTAGAGACTATAGTCTGGAATACCAATCCTGAGGATGCTGGGTTCGGGTGTAGCTGCTCTAAACACGTGAGCAATGTCCCCAGACTCGCCCACCACAAGCGTCCCCAGATGCTTCCTTTTCGCCGCCCATGACTGTTGGAACCACCCGTCTGGTTCATGTCTACCCCCCTGACGTCCCATCTGTGATTGAGAACGACTTGGCCCCGTCATCGACAGCAACCATAGACCCATCGCCCTTGAGGGTAGAGGCGATGGACAGTCTACAGCGAGTTGTCGCGGCCATGGCCCAAACCCCAAAAACCTACGCCCTGGTCTATCGAGACAATGCCCTGGTCGGCATTTTTAGCTAAGCCAATGTTGCCCAGGCCCCGCCCTCCCAGGCTGACTTGCGCCAAGCCTCAGAGGGGCGGTGGATGGCTCCCC
>JAIXUR010000197.1 GCA_027483425.1 Cyanobacteriota bacterium
ACCAGTGGACTACCGCTATGGCTGTATCGTCCCTGAGCCCATCTGCTAGGCCTTCTTCCTCAGAAGCCAGAATTCAGGAGCCAGGAGCCAGGAGAGTGAAGCCTTCTGGCTCCTGAATTCTCTATTCCTAAGCTTGTCCCGGTGTAGGTTGATACCCTGGTACGATGAAGGCGGTAAAATGCAGTTAATTTCCTGGCTTGGACGCTCCTTGGGGGCTGTTCTAAGACCCAGGAATTGACCTTTGGAGGTTGCGGCGTGGACTGGCGAGTGTGGGCAATTCGAGGAGCCATAACGGTCACAGACAACACGGAGGCCGCCATTGGAGAAGCGGTAACAGAACTCCTAGATGCGCTGGAAGAGCGCAACCAGTTTGACCCCACCTGCATTATTAGCGCCACGTTTTCGGTCACCCGCGATCTGGATGCGGTGTTTCCAGCGGCGATCGCCCGGCCCCGGCCCGGTTGGAACGATGTCGCCCTAATCGACGTGCAGCACATGCATGTCGAGGGCAGCCTACCCTGCTGCATTCGGGTATTAATGCATGTTCAGCTGCCGAGCACTCACCCTAAGGTGCAGCATGCCTACCTGCGCGGTGCCAGCAACCTAAGGCCTGACCTAGTGGTCACGGGTTAGGGTTTATGAGTATTTACAAAATTGAGGGGTCTGCCCAGGCAGACCCCTCAATTTTTAAACCACCTCTAATGTCCTTTGAATCGAATTCCCAAGACCAGGTCGTAGAGAAAGCCAAAAAAGTCTTTCATCTGTAGCAGCCCCAGGGACTGGGGTGACCCCTTTTGGTCAAGCAAAGGCCTCATGACCTCGTAGGTGGGTTTGTACTTGTACCAGGGCACCGAGGGCCACAGGTGGTGAACCAGATGGTAATTTTGACCCATAATCAGCAGGTTGAGAATGGCACTGGGATAGACCCGGGCATTCTTCCAGCGATCGCGGTCTTCAAACGGTCGATGGGGCAGATAGTCAAAAAACAGCCCCAGGGCAATCCCCACCACCAATGCCGGCGAAAACCAATAGTTAAAGATGTAGCCCAAGAAGTCGAAGCGCCAGGCCGTAAAAACCAGCAGCACCAGGGCAAGGCGGGCTAGAAACCACTCCTGTAGCTCCCAATTGCGCCACAGACGACGCTTAAAGAAGTAAACCTCGTGGTAGAAAAACCGGGCAGCAATCAGCCACAGGGGGCCACCCGTAGAGACAAAGTGGTCGGGGTCATTTTCGGGATCGTTAACGTGGGCGTGGTGCTGTAGGTGCACCCGCGTAAATACCGGAAATGAGAAGCCCAGAATTAAGGAACTACCATGGCCCAGCAGGGCATTGACCGTGCGGTTGCTGTGGGCCGAGTTGTGGCTGGCATCGTGAATGACCGTTCCCGACAGGTGCAGGGAGAGGACATTCATCAAAAACACGCACCAGCCCGCCCAGTGCCAGCTAAAGTAGCCCACCGTAGACAGACCGATTAACCCGACGGAGGCCATAAACATCAGAGTATTCAGGCTCAAGCCGCCCTCAGTTTTAAGCAACTCAGGGGGTACCGTTTTTCGAATCGTCAGGGGCTCAGCTGCCGCCGACATGTTGTATCGCTCCTAACACCAACACTTTCGGTAGTATACGTTACGGCGCATGAATAATAAAGTTTTGTGACACGGCCTGGGCCGACCGGGGCCTAAAAGGCCTTTGCCTACCCAGCTTTGTCCCGGGCCGGCCGGGGCGGTAGCACCCCTCAATCTTGGCTGGATCAGCCCCTAAAACCCTTGGATTTCACTGGTTTTGGGGATCATCGTCAAGCCCATCGGCATTCGTGCTACTATCCCTGTGCTTTATCGCTACCAACCCTTGGCCTGAGCAGGGTTCAGATTTGGTTGCGTTGTTACTCTCAGTAGAGGTCGTCTATGCCGCCGAGCACCCCCCTCCGTCGGGCCAAGATTGTGGCCACCATTGGCCCCGCCACCCAGGACGCTGACGTGTTGCGGGCGCTGATTGAAGCTGGAGCGACTACCCTACGGCTCAACTTTTCCCACGGTAGCCACGACGACCACCAGCGCAGCATTCGCCTGATCCGACAGATTTCCTTTGAGCTGAACCAGCCAGTGGGCATTTTGCAAGACCTGCAGGGGCCCAAAATTCGCCTGGGTAAGTTTGAGCAGGGGTCAATTCAGCTAGCTAAGGGGGATCCCTTCGTGCTGACCAGCGAGATCATTGTGGGCAACCAGCAGCGGGCCTGTGTCACCTACGACAAGCTGGCCCAGGAGGTGCCGTCTGGGTCCACCATTCTGCTCGACGATGGCCGGGTCGAAATGCAGGTAACAGCGGTTGATCTAGAGGCCCAGGAGCTCCACTGCGTGGTGGTGGTGGGGGGTACCCTGTCGAATAATAAGGGGGTGAACTTCCCTGGGGTTTATCTGTCAGTCAAGGCGCTGACCGACAAAGACCGCGAAGACCTCATGTTTGGCCTTAACCAGGGGGTTGACTGGGTGGCCCTGAGCTTTGTGCGCAACCCCCAGGACGTGTTGGAAATTAAGGAAATTATTGCCGCCGCTGGCAAGCATGTGCCGGTGATCGTCAAGATCGAAAAGCACGAGGCCATTGAGCAAATGGAGGCCATTCTGTCGCTGTCGGACGGGGTGATGGTGGCCCGGGGTGACCTCGGGGTAGAGCTGCCCGCCGAGGAAGTGCCCATTCTGCAAAAGCGGCTGATTGCGATGTCGAATGCCCTGGGCATTCCGGTGATCACCGCTACCCAGATGCTAGATAGCATGGTGTCTAACCCGCGCCCGACCCGCGCCGAGGTGTCTGACATTGCCAACGCGATTCTCGATGGCACCGACGCGGTGATGCTCTCCAATGAAACCGCCGTGGGCAAGTTTCCGGTCGAGGCGGTGGCCACGATGGCGAAGGTGGCCTTGTGCACCGAGCAGGAAGGACTGCCCCTGGCCGATCGCAAGGGCAGCGGTGCCCGCTCCATTCCCAACGCCATTAGCCAGGCGGTGGGTCGAATTGCATCTCAGCTCAACGCGGCGGCCATTATGACCCTGACCAAAAGCGGGTCTACCGCCCGCAATGTGTCGAAGTACCGGCCCCAGACCCCCATTCTGGCGGTGACGCCCCACGTGCACGTGGCCCGTCAATTGCAGCTGGTGTGGGGGGTGCGGCCGCTGTTGGTGCTCGATTTGCCCTCGAGTACCCAAACCTTTCACGCGGCTATGAGCGTGGCCCAGGAAAAGCACCTGCTCAACGACGGTGACCTGGTGGTGATGACGGCGGGCACGCTGCAGGGGGTATCGGGTTCTACCGATTTGATCAAGGTAGACGTGGTGACGGCGGTGCTGGGGCGGGGCATAGGCATTGGCGAGGCGTCGGTCAGCGGTCGCGCCCGGGTCGCCCACAACAGTCTGGAGG
Organism: Cyanobacteriota bacterium; assembly: GCA_027483425.1. Taxonomy (GTDB): domain Bacteria; phylum Cyanobacteriota; class Cyanobacteriia; order Phormidesmidales; family Phormidesmidaceae; genus Nodosilinea. The sequence continues at coordinate 3,412 of JAIXUR010000197.1, forward strand.
TGAACGACTTTAATGACGGTGAAATTTTGGTGGTGCCCCACACCAGCGCCGACTTCGTGGAGGTGATTCGCCGCGCCGGGGGCATTGTTACCGAAGACGACAGCCCCACCAGCCACGCGGCGGTGATTGGCCTGCGTCTGGGGGTGCCGGTGATTGTCGGGGTTAAAAACGCCACGGAAATCATTCGCGACGGCGCTATTTTGACCCTCGATACCCGGCGGGGGTTGGTGTACTCTGGGGCCCTGGGGCCGGTTAAAAACGAGCCCGCCATGAGCCTATAAACACTTCTGTAGTTGTTTGCTGGGGCGTTCTCTAGGCTGCTAAGGCCAGGGCCCATGTCAGCCTTTCATGATAAAGGGCTCCGGGGAAACTTCCCCGGAGCCCTTTATGGTGTGGGCCATAGCCCTCAGGGCGCTAAAGCGCGTCCTGGCTTAACCTATTTATAAAGCTCGGTGGATAGGCGGAATGCCAAAATACCAGGCAACAGGGCAAGGGCAAGGGCAATGAAAATCTGAGTGTCTGAAAGGGGCATAAGAAATACTCCTCAAAGCTAGGTGAATAAGGCGCCAAAAGACATATGTCTAGACCGATTGTTCACTATGATGGGAAGCTCCGCGAGGTTGGCTGACCTAACTGTTACAGAGCTTAATAGAGACCTGGGTGACGGGATCTCGCTCTGGGGCGTGATGTCTACTCGCTTAGTTTAAGAGGGCCTGGGTCGATCGCCACTGTTCTTAATCCTCTCTCGGTATGCTTCAGTAATGTTTGATGTGAATGTGACTGGGCCTGTGCGGGGCGACTTTGATCGGCAGATTCTGCGGGTGCAGCGGGACGTGTTGCGCATGGGGGCCTTGGTCGAAAACTCCTGTGTGCTGGCTCGAGATGCCCTGTGCGATCGCAACCTCGATGCCGCCCAGCGCCTCAAAGCCCACGACAAGCAGATCGACCAGTTCTATCGCCAGATTGAGATCGACTGCATGAACCTGTTTACCCTCCAGTCGACCGGGGCCGATGCAGATCTGCGACGCATTGGAGCTTTTATGCAGATGGTGCGCGACCTGGAGCGCATTGGCGACTACGCCGAAGACATTGGCGAGGTGGCGATTAAGCTGTTTCCCTACCCGGTACACCCATTGATGGGTCGGATACAGACTATGCTCGATCGCTGCCGATCGATGGTGGCGATGAGTCTGCTGTCGGTGTCTAACCTCGATGCCGCTAGCGGCCTTGAGATTAAGCAAAAAGACGACGCCATCGACTCCGACTACGAAGACCTCTATGCTCTGCTGGCTCACCAAACCAACCTGGTAGGCTCTGTGGAACCCACGGTACTCCTGGTATTGGCCATTCGCTACCTGGAGCGCATGGCCGACCACGCCACTAACATTGGCAAACGCGTGGCCTACATTGTCACTGGCGAGCGTACCTAAGAGATTAGGGAATGGTTTCAGGTTCACAGTTTAGGATTTAGGGCAGCACCTTGCACCTAAGACCTCGCATCTTCTACCTTGCGCCGTCCCTCCATTTACAAAACGTTGCCTGCTATTGACAAAAACATTTGACAGCGTCCCATTTCCTGGGAAACTGAAGTAGGTAACGTACCCCTGCTGCTGGTAGGGTTTAGCCCTGGCCGTAGGTCAGGCTTGACCTGGGGTTACGATTGCACCACTAACCGGGGTCATCTTCAACTGTAGCAATTGCAGCTGTAGGAGCTACACTTGAGCGTCGCTTGCCCTTTGGCTGTCCGCCAGGCCGGTTCAAGGTTGAAAGCCTGGCTCTGATACCTGACGCTTCGCCCGGCAGTAAACCGGCTAGACGATGGTTCAGGCCACGGCGTCACCCTATCCATGCCTCTTCTTTGCCTCGTTGCCACAGGCTCAGATTAGGTATTAGGCCGTCCCTGGTTTAGCGCGGGTTGTTGGTTTGATCAGCCCTGGGTTGCCCCAGTCATGAATAGTTTTAGGAATCAGTCGCTACA
>JAIXUR010000095.1 GCA_027483425.1 Cyanobacteriota bacterium
GCCCCTACGTAGCCGCTAGCGGTGTAGTTATCTGTCCCGGCAACGCTGCCCATACCTTTAAGCCTTCTGATAGTTAGACCGTTTAGCCCAATGCTTGCTTTCCATTGTAGGGAAGCCCAGGGAAAAAATAGGCGGGAAGAATCCGGTAAACCCCGACTCTTCCCGCCTTCACGGGTGCCCCCAGGGACTGTTGACTGTTTTTTTGCCCGTAGATTCGCCTAGAACCCATACCCCCAGCTCAGACCAGTTTGCCTGGGGAGACCCAGGCTGTATCCAGGGGTGCACACTCAAACCCCGATGCCCGCTATGCTGGAAGAAAGAACTCAGTATTCGCTCCCCCCTTTCACGGAAGTGTCAGGGGGTTTTACAATAGTTCATATTTGGTGTTGTTGCCGCGGCCTCAGTTCAGACTTCCCGTCATGCTCCCGTGATAGAGTTTTCTGTTGTCAAGGCTACCAACGACAACCCAGACCCCGTCTGAGTAACCCATGAAGATGGTCACCAGCGGCCGATCGCACTGAATCCGGAGAAGCAGTTATGGCTAAAGACATCACCCGTTATCGCAACATTGGTATTTTCGCCCACGTAGACGCGGGCAAGACTACCACCACCGAGCGCATCCTCGCCCTCACCGGCAAAATCCATAAAATCGGTGAAGTCCACGATGGTGCCGCTACCACCGACTTCATGGAGCAAGAGCAAGAACGGGGGATCACGATTCAGTCGGCAGCTACCACCTGCTTCTGGAAAGAACACCAGCTCAACATCATCGACACCCCTGGCCACGTCGATTTCACCATTGAGGTCTATCGCTCCCTCAAGGTGCTCGATGGCGGCATCGGTGTCTTCTGTGGCTCTGGCGGGGTAGAACCCCAGTCTGAAACCAACTGGCGCTACGCCAACGACTCGAAGGTGGCCCGCGTCATCTACGTCAACAAGCTCGATCGCATCGGGGCCGACTACTACCGCGTGATTAAGCAGGTCGATAGCGTGCTGGCCGCCAAGCCTCTGGTCATGGTGCTGCCCATCGGTACCGAAATGGACTTCGTGGGTGTGGTAGATCTCCTCACTCGCAAAGCCTGGGTGTGGGATGACTCGGGTCAGCCGGAAAACTACGATATCCAAGATGTCCCCGAGGACATGAAAGATAAGGTGGAAGAGTATCGCGAAATCTTGATCGAACTGGCCGTCGAGCAGGATGAAGTGATCCTCGAGAAGTACCTGGAAGGGGAAGAGATCTCCCTCGACGAAATCAAGCACTGCATTCGCAAGGGCACCCGCGAGTTGGCCTTCTTCCCCACCTACTGCGGTTCCTCCTTTAAGAACAAAGGGGTACAGCTGGTGCTGGATGCGGTGGTTGACTACCTGCCCAACCCCCTAGAAGTGCCTCCCCAGCCTGAAATCGATCTGGAGGGCAACCCCACCGGCAAGCTGGCCTATGCCGATGCCGACAAACCCCTGCGGGCGCTGGCCTTTAAGATCATGGACGATCGCTTTGGGGCGCTCACCTTTACCCGTATTTACTCGGGGCAGCTGAAGAAGGGCGACACCATCCTCGATACCTTTACCGGCAAGACCGAGCGGATTAGCCGCCTGGTCGAAATGCACGCCAACGATCGCGAGGAAGTCGAGTCGGCCCAGGCTGGCGATATCGTGGCCCTGATCGGCATGAAAAACGTCCAGACGGGCCACACCCTCTGCGATCCTAAAAACCCCGCCACCCTGGAACCCATGGTCTTCCCTGACCCGGTGATTTCCATTGCGGTGTCGCCCAAGAAGAAGGGCGACAACGAGAAAATGGGGATGGCGATCAGCAAGATGGTGTCCGAAGATCCCTCCTTCCAGGTGGAAACCGACGAAGAGAGCGGCGAAGTCATCCTCAAGGGGATGGGCGAACTGCACCTCGACATCAAGGTCGACATTCTCAAGCGCACCCACGGGGTGGAAGTGGAGGTGGGTAAGCCCCAGGTGGCCTACCGCGAATCGATCACCAAGCGCTTGGTCGATAGCTACACCCACAAGAAGCAGTCGGGTGGTTCGGGTCAGTACGGCAAGATCGACTACGTCATCGAGCCTGGGGAAACCGGTACCGGCTTCCAGTTTGAGTCGGCGGTAACCGGCGGTAACGTACCTCGGGAATTTTGGCCAGCGGTGCAGAAGGGCTTTGCCACCAGCATTGACAAAGGGCCTTTGGCGGGCTACCCGGTGGTCGACCTAAAGGTAACGCTGACCGATGGCGGCTTCCACGCGGTGGACTCCTCGGCGATCGCCTTTGAGATCGCCGCCAAGGCCGCCTACCGCCAGTCGCTACCCAAGGCTGGTCCCCAGCTCCTGGAGCCGATCATGAAGGTCGACGTGTTCACCCCCGACGACTACATGGGCGATGTGATTGGCGACCTCAACCGTCGCCGGGGCATCATCAAGTCCCAAGATTCGGGCGTTACCGGGGTGCGGGTCAAGGCCGATGTGCCCCTGAGCGAAATGTTCGGCTACATTGGCGATCTGCGTACCATGACCTCTGGTCGGGGCCAGTTCTCCATGGAGTTCTCCCACTACGCCCCCTGCCCCACCAACGTGGCGGAAGAGGTGATTAAGGAAGCCAAGGAGCGGGCTGCCGCCAAATAGGCGATCGGCTGATTGCTTCAGTGAGTAAAGAGCCCCGGCCAGAGTCTGGCCGGGGCTCTTTTTTACAGCTATTTCTCTAGGCGTACCACGTACCACTGCATGGTTTCACCGGGGGCTAGCTCAAGCTCGCAGGCGGTGTCGCGCAGGTGCAGGGCCTGGGCCACCACGGTGGTGAATCGTTGCAGATCGCGGGGCAGGTCTTGCTGGCGATCGCCCAGCAGTCCGATTAAGCGTTCGAGCAACTCCTCGGCGGCGAGAAACTCTTCTGCTAGGCCGGGCATCAGCACGACGAACATCTCTTCCTGGTACATTATGGCATCGGGCATCGGGCAGCTCCTGGAAAACCTGGTTTGATCGTAACTATCCCCGGACCGTTCGCGGTATTGCAGGGTAGCTTTATGGAGAGGGACACCGGTCGTCGGGAGTCATCGGTGTAGTCGCCCTCACCCATACCAGCCCTCGCCTGTACCATAGGGGCAACCACTCTTAACACTGTTCTTAACACTGTGAACTTCCGTGGGCAAGCTGGCAGTTTTTTTGGATCCGGTGGTAGGATAGATCGGGTATTCACCTAAAACCCGACCAAGTTACCGGGGATTTTGGGAATACCTCTGTCTACCGTTCAGGGAATAGACCGCGCCAGCGGTGCCATGACCTGGATTTTTTTGTATTAACGGTTATTTGCCTGCCGCCATGGTTCAGACTCCCCTTAAATCTAACGCCTCCACTACCGCTGCTGGGCCGTCTCCCTCCAAGGTAGAGGTGCTGAAAGAGAACAGTAATTTTTTGCGTGAGCCGGTGGCCAGCGAGCTACTGCAAGACACCAACCACTTTTCTGAATCGGCCGTTCAAATTCTCAAGTTCCACGGGTCCTACCAGCAGGACAACCGCGACAGCCGTGCCAAGGGCCAGGAGAAGGACTACCAAATGATGCTGCGGACTCGCAATCCCGGCGGGTACATCTCTCCAGAACTGTACCTAACTTTGGATCGGCTGTCGAACGAGTACGGCAACGGCACCCTGCGGGCCACCACCCGCCAGGGCATTCAGCTCCACGGTATTCTCAAGCAAAACCTCAAGGCCACCATTGGGGCCATTGTGCGCAGCCTGGGGTCTACCCTGGGGGCCTGCGGCGACCTCAACCGCAACGTCATGGCTCCGCCCGCCCCCTTTAAGCACAAGCCCGAGTACCTGCTGGCCCAAGAGTACGCCAACAACATTGCCGACCTGCTGCGGCCCCAAACCGAGGCCTACTACGAAATCTGGCTGGATGGGGAGAAGTTTCTCTCCGCCGAAGAGCACCCCGACGTGGTGGCGGCCCGTCAGCGCAACGGCAACGGCACCCTGATCCACAACAGCGTCGAGCCGATCTACGGCACCCACTACATGCCCCGCAAGTTTAAATGTGCGGTGACGGTGCCCGGCGACAACTCGATCGATGCCTACACCCACGACGTCACCCTAGTGGTGATGACCGATAAGGCGGGGCAGCTGAAGGGCTTTAACGTGCTGGCCGGGGGTGGCCTGGGCCGCACCCACAATAAAGAGGAGACCTTTGCCCGCGTCGCCGACGAGATCGGCTATGTGGATAAGGCCGACGTCTACGATCTGATGAAGGCGATCGTGGCTACCCAGCGCGACTACGGCGATCGCCACAGCCGCCGCCACGCCCGCATGAAGTACCTGATCAACGACTGGGGGGTCGAGCGCTTTCGCCAGCAGGTGGAGGCCTACCTGGGCAAGCCCCTCAAACCATTCAAAAAGCTGCCCAAGTGGACGTTCTACGACTACCTGGGCTGGCATGAGCAGGGCGACGGCCACTGGTTCGTGGGCGTACCCGTCGAAAATGGCCGGGTGCTAGACCGCGAGGGATTGCAGCTCAAAACGGCCCTGCGGGAAATTGTGGAGCGCTTTAACGTGCCGATGCTGGTTACCCCTAACCAGAGCATCCTGTTCTACGAGATTAAGCCCGAGGACAAGGCTGAACTTCAGGCCATTCTGACCCGCTGTGGGGTGGTCAAGGAAACTGAGCTTGACCCCCTGGTGCGCTACGCCATGGCCTGCCCGGCCCTGCCCCTGTGCGGCCTGGCCATCACCGAGTCAGAACGGATTATGCCCACGGTGCTGGGACGGCTGCGCGTCCTGCTGACCAAGCTGGGCCTCCAGGACGAGCACTTTGTGGTACGGATGACCGGCTGCCCCAACGGCTGCGCCCGCCCCTACATGGCCGAGCTAGGCTTTGTGGGCAGTGCCCCCGAGTCGTACCAGGTGTGGCTGGGGGGGGCACCCCACCAGACTCGGCTGGCTCGCCCCTACCTGGAGCGCCTCCACGATCACGACCTAGAGACTACCCTCGAACCGTTGTTTGTGTTCTTTCGCGACGGGCGCAAAAAGGGTGAGAGCTTTGGCGACTTTTGCGATCGGGTTGGGTTTGAGGCCCTGCGCCAGTTTGCCGACAGCTACAACCCCGACCAGTACACCCCCAGCCATACCAAAGAGGGTCGCCATCGTTTAAGCATTTCCCATGACCTGTTCATGACCTTGCAGGCGACGGCCGACAAGGAGGGGCGATCCATGGCCCAGGTGATGGCCGATGCCCTGGCGGTGTACATGCAACAGCCGAGCGCCTAATACCAAATCCGAGTCACACAACCCCGATTCGAAACCGATACCTGGTAGGGGCATTGCACTGCAATGCCCCTACAAACCGGGGGCATACAGATAGGATTTGGTATAAGGGCTGACTCAGCTGGGAGTATCGAAGTTGCTCATGGTGAGATGCAAGCTACTTTTTGTAGCCTAGGATGCGTTTTCCTATACTCAAGGAGTGGCAAACCGTCACCGGGTTCCCTTTAACGCCTGCTAGGGAGGCACTACCATGACCGCACTTAAAGTCTGGACAACGCGCAAACTCACTGCATTGGGTATCTGGCTGGCCAGTGTCTTTGGCTTTGGGGCTAGCGCTGCTCAGTCCGCCGCTAGGGGCGACACCTGGACCCCCGAAACCCTAAC
>JAIXUR010000567.1 GCA_027483425.1 Cyanobacteriota bacterium
CCGCGGTTCGTAGGCGAATGCTGTCGTTGATCGACAGCGGCACCAGGTCCTCTTGGGGGGCCTCATCGAAGGCGTAGTGGCCCAGCAGGGTGTGGCTCGAGGGAGCTAGCTCCTTGGCGCGTTCCAGATCCGTAGCGAGGGTTTTCGTGTCTCCGATACCGCGCATAGGTCGGTTCACCATCGTCTGAAATGGCTGGGTAAATTCGGTCGAAGAAAACCGGGTGGTCTGGTACCAGGACACCAGCGCACCCGCTACCAGCGCCAGCAGCGCCAGCCCGACGCTCCGCCGCAGCCATCGCGTACGGCGCAGCCACGATGGTTGGGGTTGCCCCTCCAGGACGAGGGGCAGATCGCGGGCGGCTTGGGGAATATCGTCGGTGGGGGACATGGTGGCTGGCTAGGTACCCGTCAAAACTCTACCCATTATGGCCCCTGAAAGGGGCGCGGTGGTCAAAGCTCGGTTTAAGAGTGTTTCAGCTAAATTACCCATCTAGGATTTTGATGGGATAGGCCCGCTGGGCTGAATTCAGTGTCCTTGGTAGGATATTCCATTTAGCCTGTTCCGGCTCATGACTCATCCAGGATTTTGATGGGACAGATCCGCTGGTCTGAGTTCAGCCCCCTGGGTCAGGATTTTATGAGATGGAATCCTCTAAAAAGCGATCGCCACCGCCTACACTTAAAGCCACGCCATCAGCCCGCCGCGAACAGCCCTGGGTTGACGATATCTGGGCCACCTTCCACCCTAGGAACGCGATCTACACCAATTAGCCCAAGGCGCGAACCAGCGCCGCGAGGAGAAAACGGGTGCCACCGCTAGGAATATTAATCCGCCTGTATGGCCCGATTGGGGCCGGCATCTGTGCGGGCATAGGGCTGGGGTTTTTGCTGTCCCGGTTTGCCCCCCACCGCGACACCCCCCAGGGGCTTTACCACCAGGTGCCACTCCGGCTGGGCCGATTTTTGTTTTGGGTGGGCATTCCCCTCAGCATTGTGGGGTTTATGCGCCGGGCCGATCTATCGGGCCACCTGTACCTGGCCCCGGTGGTGGCTTGGGCCGCTATTTTGCTAGGGCTGCTGTGCAGTCGGCTGTGGATCTCGGCCCACCAGATCGCCTGGTCTCGACCTACCCAGGGCAGTTTTTCCCTAGCCTCGATGCTGGGCAACACCGGCTACATTGGCTACCCCGTGGTGCTGCTGTTGCCTCAGCTCGGGGTGAGCGTCTTTGGCTGGGCGCTGTTTTACGATGCCCTGGGCACGCTGCTGGGCTCCTACGGACTGGGGGCCATTTTGGCCGCTGAAATGGGGGGACAGCCTCAGTCCCAGCAATGGCCCCAGCAATGGCTCAATAGACTAAGGGCCGTGGGGCAAAACCCCATTATTCTGGCCTTTGGCCTGGGGCTGGGGCTCAAGGCTATTACCCTACCCCCCTGGCTCGACCTGGGCCTCTATCGATTGGCCTGGGGGGTTGTGGTGCTGTCCTTACTGCTCATGGGGTTACGCATTCAGCAGCTGAGCTCGTGGCAGCACCTACACCGCGCCACGGTGGCGGTGGTGATTAAGATGCTGGTGTTGCCCCTGGCGGTGGGTCTGGGGTTGACCGCCTTGGGGGTCGACGGTGCCCCACGGTTGGTGATGACCCTCCAGGCGGGTATGCCCTGCGCCTTCTCTAACCTGGTGCTAGCCGAAGCCTACGATTTGGACCGCGATCTATCGGTCACCTGTGTGGGTCTGAGTTCGGTGAGCCTGCTGCTAACGCTGCCCCTGTGGTTGTGGCTGTTTTCTGGGGATTGATACCAATGACAATCCAATGGATAGTGTCGATTGCCGGTGGTCGGGCTCTGCTCCTGGGGGGGCTAGCGATCGGGATCCTACAGATGGGCCAGGTAGCGACAGCCGCTCCTGGGTTGGCCCAGGCTTTGCCTGTTCCGGCCTCCTCTACGCCCACCATGACTCGCCCCTTACTTAAACCCGGCGACAGCGGTGTCCCCGTCAAACAGCTCCAGCAAGAACTGACCCAGATGGGGCTTTACGCGGGGGCCGTGGATGGCCTCTATGGCGCGATGACAGACCAGGCGGTGCGATCGCTCCAACAGCAGCAGGGGTTTACCGTCGACGGGGTGGCTGGAGCACAGACCTGGCAAAGCCTGGGCCGGAGCCAGGGTCAGCGCTCCCTCAGCTTGCCCGTGCCGTTACTCGGGGCTAACCCGTTGACCTTTACCCCCCTGGTGGTGGCCCAACCCCCGCCCCCGCCCTCCGCTCTGTGGCTAGCGCTCATGCCCCTGGTGCCGATTACCGGGGGAGTCCTGACCTACCTGCATCAACGGCGACAAGATAGGCGATAGGACGGGCGGCTAAACGGGTCGCTCAACGAGCGGCGACGATAGGCCCAGACCGGCTGGCCCCGGTAGCGCAGAAACATAACGACCTGTAACGCCCCAACCCCTACAAATCTAAAGAAAAAGTACAGAAATAACGGGTGATCCCCGCTACCAAGGTGACCATAGAAAAGACTCATGTCGTGGGGCTTATGGTACTGATCGGGGGCGCTGATCGGGCGTTCCTCACCCGCCGAATTCCGCCCCCTGGAGCCTCTTCTATAACCTGCTGTGCGGCCTAGCCCTGGGGTTAGGTCGTGATCCGTTTGCCCTGCTTCCCCCACCGTATTCCTGGAGACTCGCATGCTGACCGTCGCCGATATCATGACCGAAACCGTAACGACTATTTCTAGCGGGGCTACCGTAGCCGATGCCATTGAGCTCATGCAGCAACAGCAGATTTGTGCCCTACTGGTCGAGCGCCGCTGCCAAGACATGCCCTTTGGCATGGTCACCGAGCGCGACATTGTCTACACCGTAGTCGCCCGCGGCCACGACCCCGCCAAGGTGCTGGTCCAGGACATCATGCGGCAGCCCTGCATCTCCCTGGCCCCGGATCTAACCCTCCAAGCCGCCTCCCAGGTGCTCTCAGACACAGGGGTACAGCGGGCTCCCGTCGTGCAAGACGGCCAGCTGCTGGGGATAATTTCGGTGACCGACATTCTCATGCGAGGCATGCCGGTGCTAGCCCTAAGCCACTAGGTGAAGAGTTTTGAACTTTGAATTTTGAACTTTGAATTCACTCCACTCACTCCCCTCCCTCCATCGGTGCCCGCCGAGCCAACTCCGTCAGCCCCCGCAGGCGATCGCGTATCTCATCGGTGAGCGCCTCTGCCTCGTAGCGCCAGCCCCAGTTGCCCCCCGACAGGCCGGGGGTATTCATGCGGCAGTCGCTGCCGTAGCCCAGCACGTCTTGCAGGGGAACAATCGCCTGGTTGGCCGTCGACAGCAGCGCTAGGCGGATCAGCGTCCAGTGAATGTCGTCGGGGTTGAGGGAGCCGACGTACTGGGTGAGGCGATCGCGCTCGTAGTCGGGCATTTTTTCAAACCAGCCCACGGTGGTGTCGTTGTCGTGGGTGCCGGTGTAGACCACGCTGTTGGTTACGTAGTTAAAGGGTAAGTAGGGGTTGTCGCTGCCACCGCCAAAGGCAAAGTGCAAAATTTTCATGCCCGGAAACTCAAACTCGTCCCGCAGGGCTTCGACCTCGGGGGTGATCACTCCCAGGTCTTCGGCCATGATGGGCAGCGTGCCGAGTTTCTGACGCACGGTTTCAAACAGTTCGGCACCGGGGGCCTCAATCCATTCGCCGTTGATGGCGGTGGTTTCTCCGGCGGGCACCCCCCAGTAGGCCTGGAACCCTCGGAAGTGGTCGACCCGAATGATATCGACGTAATCCAGCAGAGCGGTGATGCGCTGAATCCACCACTGAAAGTCGGTGGCTTTCAGCTCTTCCCAGTTATAGGTGGGGTTGCCCCACAGCTGCCCGGTTTCGCTGAAGTAATCGGGCGGCACCCCAGCCATCACCGCCGGGGCCAAGGTCTCAGCATCGAGCATAAAGTTTTCGGGAAAGGCCCAGACATCAACGCTATCGTGGGCCACATAGATAGGAATGTCGCCGATGATCTGAATCTGGCGATCGCGGGCGTACTGCCGCAGGGCCTGCCACTGGCTGTGAAATTCAAACTGCAAGAATTTGTGGCAAAAAATATCGCTGGCTAGTTTGTCCCGCCATTCGGCCAGGGCCTCGGGCTCTCGCCGCGCCAGGGGTTCAGGCCATTCCGTCCAGCCAGCGCCACCGTGGGCGTTTTTGAGCGCCATAAAGAATGCGAACTCGTCGACCCAAAAGTGGCAGGCGGCGCTGAACTCGGCAAAGGCCGCCTGATCCTCCGCTGAGGCCACATCGTCAAACCGGCTGGCGGCCCGCTCCAGTAGCCGCATTTTGATCGGCGTCACCTCGTCAAAGTCCACCTGGTGGGGAGAGAAATGCTCCAGGTCATGGAGCTCGTCGGGGTATAGTAGGGAGCGATCGCACAGCATCTCCAGGCTAATCAGCAGCGGATTGCCCGCCATCGACGAATAGCACAGGTAGGGTGAATTGCCCTGGCCCGTCGGCCCCAGGGGCAGCACTTGCCAAAGCTGCTGCTGCGTAGCCGCCAAAAAATCGACAAATCGGTAGGCCTCAGCCCCCAGGTCGCCAATACCAAACCGACCAGGTAACGACGTGGGATGCAGCAAAATGCCACTGGATCGAGGGAAAGGCATAGTTAGCTCGGTGCAATTCCAGTTGACTCTACCATGGCCCATGGGGGCGAGTCGGCCTACCCTAGAGTTATTTTAGGTTGAACGAATTTTCTGCAAAGCCCCCCTCCATGACCACCTACCGCAACCCTGCCCCCACCGTCGATATTATTATCGAGCTGTTGCACCGCCCCCACCGTCCCATCGTGCTGGTCGAGCGCCACAATGCGCCCCTGGGCTGGGCCCTACCCGGCGGCTTCGTTGACTATGGCGAAAGCGTAGAAACCGCCGCCCGCCGTGAAGCCCAAGAAGAAACCAGCCTCACCATCACCCTGATCGAGCAGCTCGCCGTCTACTCCGACCCCGCCCGCGACCCCCGCAAACACACCCTCAGCATTGTCTTCCTGGCCACGGCGATCGCCGACCCCATCGCCGCCGACGACGCCAAAACCGCCGCCATCATCAACCCCTGGGACGTGCCCCAGAATCTTTGTTTTGATCACGATCGCATTTTGCGAGATTATTGGCACTATCGGTTCTACGGCCAAAGACCCCGATTTGGTGCCGACCTCTAGAGAAAAAGTTTTGAATTCTAAATTTTGAACTTTGAATTAATCACTCCCCCATCCACCCATCCGATGCCGGGCAGACACACAGGTCTGCCCCTACCCACCCACCCTTTACCCACCCACCCATCCCCCCATGCAGCGCACCATCATCAACACCCCCAACGCTCCCGCCCCCGTTGGCCCCTACAACCAGGCGGTGGCCGTGACGGGTCAACTACTTTTTGTGTCGGGTCAAATCGCCCTCGACCCAGCTACGGGCACGCTGGTGGGGCCGGGCGATTTGACGGCCCAGACCGAGCAGGTGATCGCCAACCTCACGGCCATCCTCACCGCCGCCGGGGCCAGTCTCGACAACGTGGTGAAAACCTCGGTGTTTCTCAAAGATATGAACGACTTCGGCACCGTCAATGGGGTCTACGCCAAGTATTTCGGTGGCGATCATGCCCCGGCCAGGGCCTGTGTCGAGGTGGCGCGACTCCCCAAGGATGTGGATGTCGAGATTGAATGCATTGCGGTGCTCTAGCCTATGTCGCCGATTGTAGCGGGGCTTTGAAGATCTACGCTGAGAGCAGGACAAAGCCGATTGTTTCATGGGCTTTTCCAACCCTAGATCTGACGGTTGATGGGCTGCTCACCCTCGGAGCCTAGGGTGCCCATACTCAGCGAGTCCTCATTCTTAACCGTTTTCTGCCATGCTAAAACTCTATCTGGAGTAAGAGCATTGCCCCTGTGAAAGTTGCCTTTATCATCGACCCCATTGCCCGCCTGGACCCCGGCCACGACACCAGCGTCGCCCTGATGGAAGCCGCCCAGGCGCGGGGCCACGAGGTGTGGATCACGGCCGCTAACGCCCTCAGCGTGGTAGGCGGCCAGGCCCTAGCGCTGATGCAGCCGGTGCAGCTGACCCCGGTACACCTGGTGGAGGGTCTGTGGGTAGCTCCCAACCCCTGGTTTGAGTTAGGGGAAACGGTACAGCGTCCCCTGGACGAAATGGATGCGGTGTTTATGCGCACCGACCCGCCGGTCACGGTGCCCTACCTCTACGCCACCTACATTCTCGACTACGTTGACCCGGCGAACACTCGGGTCATCAACGCGCCCAGCGGGCTGCGGGCGGCCAACGAGAAAATGTATGCGCTGCAATTTGCCAAAGCCATTCCCGAAACCATTGTCAGCCAGAGTAAGGCGGTCATTCGTGAGACCGTGGAGCGGTGGGGGGCGGCGGTACTCAAGCCCCTGGGCGGCAAGGCTGGGGAGGGCATTTTGTTTTTGCAGGCGGGCGATCGCAACCTCAACTCCATGGTTGAGATCAGCACCCAGCAGGGCAAAGAGCCGGTGATGGTGCAAACCTACCTACCCGCCGCCCAAGAGGGCGACAAGCGCATTATTCTGCTCAACGGTGACCCCATCGGTGCCGTCAACCGCATTCCCACCGGCAGTGAGTTTCGCGGCAACATGGCGGTGGGGGGCCGGGTGGCCAAGGTCGACATTACCGATCGCGAACTCGACATCTGCCGCCAGCTGGCCCCCACCCTGCGGCGCGACGGCCTCTACTTTGTCGGCATTGACGTGATCGGCGGTTACCTCACCGAGGTCAACGTCACCAGCCCCACCGGCATTCGCGAAATCGATCGCCTCAACGACGCGCACCTGGGCGACCAGGTGATCGCCTGGGTCGAGCAGAGGTAGGTGAACGGCTGTTGGTGTGAGGCGAGCCAGTTAGGCCAACGGTTATAGCCAAGAAAGTCCCCTTGTTTCCGAGAAAACAAGGGGGCTTGAGGGAGATAGGTAGAGTCTCTAGTTCAGCGCTTCGAGGTAGTCACGGACGCGGTTGCGGCGCTTGGGCTGACGCAGCTTTTGCAGCGCCTTCGACTCGATCTGGCGCACCCGCTCGCGGGAGAGTTCTAGGGCGCGGCCGATCTCGGCCAGGGAGTAGGGGGTGCCGTCGCCTAGACCAAAGCGCATGTTGATCACGTCTTGCTCACGGGAGGTGAGATCAGACATCAGCTGTTGCAGGTCACGGCGCAGTGACTCGCGGATCAGCATGTCCTCGGGCGACATGCAGTCGGTTTCGAGCAGGTCGCCCAGTTCGGTGTCGCGGTCTTTGCCCACCTTGGTTTCGAGGGAAACCGCCCGGGGCACCCGCAGCAGCACTTCGCGCACCTGGGCCCCGGTCATATCGAGCTCGCGGGCGATGTCGTCGATGGACGGGGTGCGGCCTTTTTCCTGGGAGAGCTTGCGCTGGGCCTTTTTGATTTTGTTGAGCTTTTCGGTGATGTGGACGGGGAGGCGAATGGTGCGGCTCTGGGTGGCGATCGCGCGGGTAATGCCCTGGCGAATCCACCAGTAGGCGTAGGTGCTAAAGCGGTAGCCCTTGGTGGGGTCAAATTTTTCCACCGCCCGCTCTAGACCCAGGGTGCCTTCTTGAATCAGATCCAGCAGCTCCATGCCCCGGTTTTGGTACTTTTTGGCCACCGAAACCACCAGGCGCAGGTTGGCCTTAATCATGTGCTCTTTGGCGCGAATGCCCTCGGCGATGGCATGCTCTAGCTCGGGCACGGTGAGGTTGCTCAGCTGGGCCCAGGCCCGTTTGCCCTCGGCTAGGGTGGGCTTGAGGTCGGCAATGGGAACCTCAGCCTCAGCCGCCCAGCGCTCTAGGGAGGGGCGATAGCCCAGGCGCGAGGAGAGGCGATCGCGGGTCTCGAGCAGGGTGCTGTAGGTGGCCAAAATACCGCCGTTCTCTGCGGCTGCTTGGCTGAGATCCGCTAGCAGCTGCATGTAACCTTGCACACGCTGGGCTTCGGACACTTCTTCGTGGCGCTCGAGCAGCCGCACTCGACCAATTTCTTGCAGGTAGAGGCGCACCAGATCGGTTGTCCGACGACCTTTGAGGACTTCCGCCGTGTCCGCTTCAAAATCGCCGTCGTCGGCGACAGAGAACTCATGGAGCTGAAGGGAATTGCTCTCATCCTCATCGCCCAGGGTGGGAGCGCTAAACTCCTGGTCGGGCAGGGCTGGGGCTGTATCTCTGCTGTAGTGGGATGTTGCTACCATGATGCTCTCTAGTAACTTGTACCAAACCTGTATCGATAGGCCATATGCCAACCTGGTATCAGTATTCCCAACCCGCCAAGCCTTAGAACAAGGTCTGGCGTGCCGCTAGGCCAGGGTTAGGCTGATCCTCAGCACCCGTGAGCGTTGAGGTACCGATATGACCCCAATGCTCAAGCCGAGTACCGGGGGGGTGGTGATGTGCCGACACCTTAATCTACGGCGGTAACCCCAGCGATTCCTGATAGAACGTTACACCTTGGTAAAAACCTTACATTCGTCGCCAAGTTGCCTATAGGATGTGCACATCTGTCGTGATTGGGAGTAGGCTTCGTCCATGGCCAACGATATTTCTTGGACCCTGGAAGCCCAGGCCAAGCTCAAAAACATTCCATTTTTTGTGCGAGCCCAGGCTCGTAGACGGATCGAAGCGATGGCCTGTGCCCTAGAGGCCGAGGAAATTACGGTGGATTTGGTGGAACAGGTGCGGCTGGAGTTTGGCCAATAGCTCCCCCCGGCCTCTAGCTGGAAATCGAGATCTACCCAAGGCGATCGCCCTACAGTAAAAAGGCTTGGCTGAACACTTGTCTAAACAAGCGGGCTCTGAGATAGCCCGCTTGGCGCTGAGGCGGCCCTGACCTTGGCGGGGTAGATTGGCCTAGGCATTCCCTTCCACCGCCTGGACCAATTTCTCTGGCTAGATAGGTTGCAAGTCGTACTCATAATGAGTATGATTTAGAAGGTTCAGGAATAGAATGCTACGATGCCAAAATTCGCCCC
>JAIXUR010000330.1 GCA_027483425.1 Cyanobacteriota bacterium
CATTGACAACTGGGCCTTCTCGGGGGAAGACACCCCCGATCCCACCTGCCGCGAACGGCTACGGCGGTGCTGTCGGCAGGTGTTTTCGTTGTTTAATGCGGCCTTAGAAAACAGTTAAGGAACTGCCAAGCAATTAACCATCCCAATCCCAAGTTGCAAGGAAGGTTCGGGCACTTTGGGGCAATTTAAATTTTGAAAGTCCCGTAGGGGCGAACCGATGTGTTCGCCCCAGTCTTTGCCGTGGGGAAATTTGCGTTAGGAAGCAGGCCCGATGCTGAGATTAGGGCAGACACGTAGGTCTGCCCCTACGGGGTTGGAGGTTCTGGAATTTTGGGACAATGTAAATTTTGAAAGTCCCTAAGAGGGTGTTTGAAAAGTCAAAGAGCGTCTCAGATTATACCTAGGTCGTAGGGTAATGTCCTCAAAAATCAGCGTTTTTGCTGCCTCTTGGTGGCAAATCAGACCTGGGACAACCCTTTTCAAACACCCTCTAATGCTAAAGGGGCTAGGATTTTTTCAACTAAATGCCACTGCCATCGAGGAATTCTTCAATGGCTTTATTTTGCAGACTACAGCGGATCCCGCCTTTCGTAGAACTCACAGCACCCACTAAAACGGGTTCGAGTCGAGCTTGTCCTATGGCCTGGACTTCTTTCTCGAGGGCCTCAATGCGGTCTAGCAGGGCGCGAATAACCTGGGCCTCGGAGTCAGGCAGGTGGCCGTGCTCGAGGGGTTCAACCCGCTCTCCAGCACGGTACACGATGCGCCCAGGCACACCCACTACGGTACAGTCAGAGGGCACTTCTCGCAGGACGACGGAGCCCGCCCCAATCCGTACGTTATGGCCGATATAAATATTGCCCAGCACCTTGGCCCCAGCTCCGACCACCACGTTATCTCCCAGGGTGGGGTGGCGCTTGCCACATTCTTTGCCGGTACCCCCCAGGGTCACCCCCTGGTAGATCAGGACGTAGTCACCGATGATGGCCGTTTCACCAATCACGACGCCCATGCCGTGGTCGATAAACACCCCCTTGCCAATGGTGGCACCCGGATGAATCTCAACGCCGGTGAGAAATCGCGCCAGGTGAGAAATTAACCGAGGCACTAGAGGCAAGCCCAGATTCCATAACCAGTGGCTGAACCGATGTAGCGCCAGGGCGTGGAAACCAGGGTAGCAGGTCAGAACCTCCAGCCAACTGCGGGCGGCGGGGTCGCGCTCAAAGACAATGCGGAAATCGGCAATCAGGGTTTTTAGCACAGGGATTGCAGTTAACGGTAATGGCAGTTTTACTATCCTAGCGTGGGCCTGCCCCTAGCTAACACTAGCCCTTGGACTAGGGGCCCACGGTCAGGGAGTAGTCGTAGCGCTGTCCCTGAATGTGGGAGCCCACCCAGATCCGATAGGTACCGGCTGACCAGCCCTGATCTTGTACCATGGCGTCGGGGTTGCGGCGATCGGTGTCTTCACCGCAGCGCACGGTGCCGTCGTTAGGCCCCTGGATGAGCAAGCTAGTGTCGTTGCCACCGCTGTTGACTTGCAGGGTGAGGGCGGCAAAGTCTTGCTGTAGCACCATGATATGGTCGGGAGTATTGTCGGCAAACCCGGCACAGACCGTGCCGTTGCGATCGCGCCCAGCCAGATTGGAGAGGGCAAAAATGCCGTTGGTGGAGCCGCTGACGCTGGCTGTCGGGCTGGCCCCAGACAGGGTAAACGACTCAAATCTAGCCTGCTGAGCTAGGGTGGGCAGCACCCCAACGACTCCCACGACCAAACCCACCACGAGCGCTGCTACCCCATATCGCCGATATTGAGTGACCATACCTAGAATCTCCTGCGGTTCACTTCTATGGTGGTCGCTCACCGTTGCGATCGCTAGCCCTATTAGACAGAAGTTAGAACTGTCTATACTACGCATAAGACGCATTAAAAACTGGGTGGGGCTCCCTGAGTCTCCCTCTCAACGCTCCCCCTCAGCCGACGCTCTCTGGCTTTTCACCCCCCCCTCTCTCAAGAGATGCAGTGATGGAAGTTGTCTTACTCATTCTTTGCGCCGCCGCCGCCTGGGTATTTGGCACCACCGTAGACAGTCTGCCTGGCCTAGGCATGTTCCTAGTCCCCTCCCCCTGGTTGCTCGGGGGCCTGGCCTTGGTCGCCGTCACCTGGCTCATGGGTGATTGACCCCAGCGGGTTCAATCCGCCGCCCTAGGACTCGGTCGTGCCGTAGAGTTCTGGCACCTCTCGGGCTGGGGGTAGCGATTTAGCATCACGGGTTTCGATATAGCCGCTGTAGTAAGCCCCGGCCTCAATTTCCAAGGATCCGGCCACCACGTCGCCCTCTAGGCGGGCGGTACGGCTGAGGGTCAGCTTGCCCTCAGCAAACACCCTGGCCTTTAAAACTCCCTGCACCACAATATTATGGGCCTTCACCTCGGGGCCTTCAACCAACCCCGTGGATGAAATTTCCAGATCGCCCTTGATGTCTACGGTGCCGTGGATCACGCCGTCTACTCGCAGCATGCCCTCGGCGTGGAGAACCCCTTCAAACTCGGTTTTTTGGCTCAGGTAGGTCAATAGCGGAGTTGGCTTGCGTTTAAACATCAGATCGTCCTCCTAACTCCAGCGACAAACCTTAAAACAGCTGAGCTGCCCATCGGACAGCTCAGTTGTGTAACTAAATCTTAAAAGAGAATGGCCCTGGCTTGGGCAGGAATCTACCCGAATACGAAAGAACAGCCTGTCCGCTCCGGGGATCGCGGCGATCGCTGGCCATGGGCAGACCGCAAATCCGAAGAAATTTTTAAGAAATACCTTTTTCTCTAAGGCATCGGGGATCAATATAAATAGACGATAAACCGCTTTTAATTGATTGCCTTCCTTCGCGGACAACGCTGCTTCCCTTTTGAAACCCTAGGGCGTCAGGGGCTGTTACATCTCCTGGCACGGCTGGGCAGAATGAATCAGAATGAAGGAGCGGCAAGTTCACCTCCATCCATCGCTATTACAACTGAACCGCTATTACAAGCCCATCTCCATAAAAAAATCCAAGGAAAAGCCGCTATGACTGCCATCGATGTCCGTCTTCCGTTTGAGCAAGCTGTCCAAGCCTTTGAGGCTGCCCCTGCCGAGTGCCAGATTGCAGTGCTTTGGCAAACCTACGACACCCTAGGTCATGCCTTCGCTACCATTGCTCCGGTGGCTCTGTTTTCCCAGGCAGTCCAGCAACTGATCAGCCAAATCCAGCAGGTCGATCGCCCCGATCAACTCTCCGTTCTGCGTGACATCCTAGCTGGGTCTGATACCCGCTTTTCTCACGCCTACCAGGCCCTCAACATCAACATGAAGCTGGCCTTCTGGCATCGTCTGTTTACTCTGATGCCTACCAGTCGCTTATCCCTAGCAACCTGCCAAGACGGTCTCTCTGCACCCAGCAACCTGTTGGCTTGCCTAGACAGCATGGGACTCAACGAGCGCCTGCATTTTTTGCGCCAGGTGGTGAGCTAACCCTAGCCTGGACCATTGACCCAGCGTTGACGGGAGGTTGGCGGTAAAGTGAAGACCGTTGGCTTACTGTCCTGAGGTCTTTTGCCGCCATGCCCACCATTGATGTCAATCGGCTCAGCAAGCGCTATCCAGTCGCCATGAAGGAGGCTGGCTTGGGCGGCACCTTGAAACACTTTTTTCGCCGCCAGTACCGCTTGGTGGAGGCCGTCAAAGACATTTCCTTTCACATTGAGCCCGGGGAGGTGGTGGGTTTCCTCGGCCCAAACGGGGCTGGCAAGACCACGACGCTGAAAATGCTGACCGGGCTGATTCACCCCTCGAGCGGTACCGTACAGGTGGGTGATTACACCCCCTTTCAGCGGCGGGCGGATTTTTTGCAGGACATTACCCTGGTCATGGGGCAAAAACAGCAGCTCCTGTGGGATTTGCCAGCCCTAGATTCCCTGCGGATTAACGGGGCCATCTATGGCCTCTCGGACAAAGAGTTTCACCACCGTATCGATGAACTCACCGAGATGCTTGCCCTCCAGGGAAAGCTCTCCCAGCCCGTGCGCAAGCTTTCCCTCGGGGAGCGGATGAAGGCGGAGATGATGGCGGCCCTGCTGCATCGTCCTCGGGTTCTGTTTTTAGACGAGCCCACCCTGGGCCTAGATGTCAATGCCCAGGTGGCCGTACGGGAGTTTTTGCGCGACTACAACCGCCGCTACCAGGCCACCATTTTGTTGACCAGCCACTATATGGCCGACATCACGGCCCTGTGTCGGCGGGTGCTGTTGATTTACCAGGGACAGCTGATCTACGATGGTAGCCTAGAAGGGCTGCTCGATCGCTTTGCCCCCTACCGGGAAGTGACCGTAGACCTGGCCATAAACTGCGATGCCGCCACCCTCAGCCGCTACGGCGAAATTGAGAGTCTAGAGGGCTGCACCGCCCGGCTGATTGTACGCCGCGAGGATCTGACCGGAACCGTAGGCCAACTGCTGAGCGACCTGGATGTGCAAGATTTGACCGTCAGCGATCCCCCAGTAGAAGAGGTGATCGGGCGAGTATTTGCAGCGGGATCGGCAGAGCGGGCGGATAAACTGGCGTAGCTTGGATCAAGCGCCACAATTTTTGTCCTCTCCAGTCCACCCCCGCCGCATGCCCCAAGGTTTCTAGGGAACCATGCCTCCATGCAGCCCCCGTAGATGACTAAACCCGCAGGCCAAAGTAGGTGAGCACGAGGTCTTCGAGGCCAGTATTGGCCACCTCGTGGTGCTCGCCGGGTTCAACCGCGATACAGGTGCCAGGGGTGAGCGGGTAGGGTTGGCCATTGAGGGTCATAGTGCCCTGGCCCGATGCCACAAAAAATACCTCGGCCATGTCGGGATGGCTGTGGCCGGGGGCCACCTGACCAGGGGCAAAGTGGGCCTGGGAAAAGTTGGTCAGGTGAGGCAGGTCGTGGGATCGCAGCAGCACCCGTTTTTTGATCGCAGGGTTGTGGGAGACCGGCTCTTCGGGCACCTGGTCGAGACCGGTGATCTTCATAGGACTAACCTGCCGGAGGTGAACATATTCTGGGCTCAACGGTCTGGGCTCAATGGTCTGGACTTAACGGTCTGGGCTCAACGGGCGCTAAAACAGCGAGCACTGGCCTTGGTGGCGCAGCAGGTGATCACACAGCACCAGGGCCACCATGGCTTCGACCATGGGTACAGCGCGGGGCAGCACGCAGGGGTCATGACGGCCTCGGGCCTCTAGCACGGTAGCTTCACCGGTTTTGGTCACGGTATTTTGGGCTTTGCGAATGGTGGCGGTGGGCTTAAAGGCCACCCGAATGATGATGTTTTCGCCGTTGGAGATGCCCCCCTGGGTGCCGCCAGAACGGTTAGTGCGGGTGCGCAGGGTACCGGCCTCGTCGGTATAAAACTCGTCGTTGTGCTGGCTGCCAGTGAGCAGAGTACCGGCAAACCCAGACCCCAGTTCAAAGCCTTTGCTGGCGGGCAAGGACATGACTCCCTTGGCCAGGTCGGCCTCTAGCTTGTCAAATACCGGGCTCCCGAGGCCCATGGGGACGCCCCGGGCCACGCACTCGACGACGCCGCCAATGGAATCACCCTGATCGCGGATGGCTTCGACCCGGTCGATCATTTGCTCGGCGGCGGCGGGGTCGGGGCAGCGCACAATGTTGCTTTCGACCTGCTCTAGGGTGACCGCATCGGGATCGACGGTTCCTTCGATATCTTGAATGCGCTTGACGTAGCCAATCACCTCAACCCCGGCCACTTGCCAGAGGATCTTTTTGGCGATCGCCCCCGCAGCTACCCGGCCAATAGTTTCTCGGGCCGACGATCGCCCGCCGCCCTGGTAGTTGCGCAGGCCGTATTTGGCATCGTAGGTGGCATCGGCATGGGAGGGCCGATAGGTGGTAACCATCTCGCTGTAGTCCTGGGGGCGGGTATTTTCGTTGCGCACCAGAATGGAGATGGGCGTACCTAGGGTTTGGCCTTCAAACACGCCGGACAGAATTTCGCAGCGATCGCTCTCTTTGCGGGGAGTGGTAATTTTGCTCTGGCCAGGACGGCGGCGATCAAGCTCAGCCTGAATCTCTTCAGCGGTGATGGCTAGGCGCGGTGGACAGCCATCGATCACCACCCCCACCCCACCTCCGTGGGACTCACCAAAGGTGGTGATCCGAAACAAATGCCCAAAGGTGTTGCCCATAGATCTCTAAATGCCAGGATCGGTCATGCCAGTGTCGGCCAAGATTGGCCAGTTTTACCGATCCTACTATTTAGTTTCCGGAAGCTTCAAGTAATAGCGAGGATTCACCGCCCGCCCGTTGCGGTAGACACCGTAGTGCAGGTGGGGCCCAGAGGAGCGCCCGGTATTGCCCAGGTAGCCCAGGACATCGCCCCGTTCAACGCGATCGCCGATTTTGACCTCTAGCTCTGACAGGTGGGCGTAGAGAGTTTCATAGCCATAGCCGTGATCGATCTTGACGTGGTTGCCATAGCCACCGCTGTATTCGGCATTGACGACGACCCCCTGGGCGGTGGCCAAAATCGGCTTGCCCACCGGCCCAGCAAAATCGATCCCCTCGTGCATCTCGTAGCCTCGCCCACCAAAGGGGTTAGACCGGAGGCCAAACTCTGAGGAGATCGACGGATCTCCGGCCACGGGCTTGCCGCTGGGGAAGGCGGCGGTCTGTTCGGCTTCAGACTCAATGGTTTTATTGAGGGCAGGCTTGACCGCCCTGATCAGCACCGTCTGAAGCCCAGGCAGTTGGCGGCGTGCCTGCTCGAACATGACCTCGGCAGGGGCGGCCTGGGCCACGCCACCCCGAGGCGGAGTCTCAGAAACAGAGTCTGGGGGAAGATCGGTCTCAGGCAGCCCGGCTCGGTCTTTTAGAACCTCAATTTCAGCCCCAATCTCGTCTAGCTCTGTCAGCACCTCGCTGGCGGTTTCAGCCAAATTTTGGTTGCGCTGGGCTAGCTGCGTGTTCTGGTAAAGCAGCACGCCGATCCAGGAGATCGGGAGTCCCACCAGTACAGCGAGCCCGACCAGCAGCGGCAATGGCCGCAGGATCAGCATGATCGGGGACTTGCCGGTTGCCGTAATCAGGACGGTGTGGGGCTTGAGCTGGAGACGG
>JAIXUR010000229.1 GCA_027483425.1 Cyanobacteriota bacterium
AGCTAGTTATCTAGAAGCTAGCCTTCCCTATTAGAGGGTGTTTGAAAAGTCAAAGAGCGTCTCAGGTTACACCTAGGTCGTAGGCTAATGTCCTCAAAAATCAGCGTTTTAGCGGTCTCTTGGTGGCAAATCAGACCTGGGACAAGCCTTTTCAAACACACTCTTAGTTGATTCGGCGCAGTGGATAATGCATCGGCAAAACAATTCACAGGCGGTTTTGCTGCATCAGCCCGATCAGCTTGCGTTTACGACCATGCTGGGTGAGCAATGCCTGGTAATAGCGAGACCAATCCGCCCCTGCCCCTAGGGCATGGTAGGCCGCCTTAACTCGTTTCAGCCATTCCACCGCACTGACATAGGCCTTGGCCTTGCCCTCATCCATAATTGATTCGGCGCGGGGGCGGGCATTGTCAATCACCCACTGACTGTGGGTAGCCACGACCCGATCCATTACCCGCAGAATGATTTGGCTGTAGTAGCTGCTTAGACCCGAGGCCACCGCGATCGCATCTTCTAGCAATCCTTCCTGAAGAAAAACATCGACCCGGGCCTGCTCTAGCCCCCAGGTTGGAGCGGTGCGGAGGTGTTGCAGCAGCGTCTCTCGCACCGCAGGCCAGCCCGTCTCGGCCAGCACTTCGATTTTTTGGTAGTCCTGCAAAGACGGCTTGGCCTTAAACGCCAGGATGCGAGCTTCCAGGGCGGCACTGGTGTTGCCCATGCCCTCCGCCAGGTCACTGGCCCAGGTGGCAAAGTCAAAGGCCATGTAGGGGTTGTTTTTCTCAAACCGGAGTCCCTGCAAGGCAATATCTAAGGCTTGGGAGAGTTGGTTTTGCGATTGCAGCGTTTCGGCCAAAGCCTTAGCCTCTGACAGGGTGGTCATTTGGCGCTGGGCGACCGTCATTGCCTGGTCAACTCGTCCCAGCTGCCCCAGCATGGTCAAATACTGCTGGGTCTGCCCTTCCGCCTCAGCCAGGTGCAGGTATTCTTCGTAGCGTTCCTGGCGGGCCAAAATCTTGAGGCGAATCTGGCTAAACTCATCGGCCCAGTCGGGCGCTTCCCCCGACCAAGCCCCCAGCTCTGAAATGTCGCCCTGCAAAACTCGCACCAGGGGCGGATAGTCCCAGCCCTGCCGCAGGGCCTCTAGGGCCATGGCAAAGCTGCCCAACCGATCCTGCCAGACTTCTAGGTTTTCTTGCCACTCTGAGATTTCATCCTCGCTCAGGTCAGCACTCAACAGAGCTTCAGCCCAGGCCGCATCAAAATCTACCCCCACATCCTCAGGGGTGAGCCCACAAAAGTCATCAACCTCATCCCAGTTGTTAACGCAGCCTTCGGTAATACCCTGCAGTGCTACCAAGGCGTTGGGCCAATCTCCATGTTCGGCAAAGGCCAATGCATCGGTGAATAATTCGCCAATTTCAAGCCCAATGGTGTCCTCATCTTGGCCATATTCCCAGCCTCGTACGGCATTGCGCAAAATCTCCCTGGCCTGTCGTGCAAAGGGAACCGGATCGACGCTAGTTTTACGTTTTGATGCCAGGGCGGGGGCAGCTGCGGGAGCTGCTGCGGAGTGAGCCAGTTGATTTACATACAGATCGATCGCCTCGACTAAGCCGGGGTTGTCTTCGACCAGGTGCTGCACCAACCCTTGGGTTTGCAGCAGCGTCAGCGGTGTTAAGAGTTGGGCTAAGGTTGGACGCTGCTCTATGGTTTCGGGCTGGTGAATGCAGGCAAGCAAGGTAGCGACGATGTGCTTGCACCAGCCTTCAAAGTTGTAGGCACAGGTGCAATCTGCATGGGTGACACCTCCCCCATCAAAATCAATGGTGACCCGGTAGGGGGTGACCTCATTACCTTCAACCTCAGCCTGAAGGGTCTGTTGGCGCTGGGTGAGGGAGACCACCGCGCCAGAGCGAAAATAGCTTTCACCCCGAGTGAAAGACGGTTCGGTGGCGTGGTACTGGATGGTAGCTGGGGTGAGGTTGGGCAAAGGCATGGGAGAGAACAGAATTTTGGATGACCTAAAAGCGTCCCTCGCCCAAGCCATGGATGACTCTATTTTTTCGGTTACCGAAAATACCGGCCACGGGGCGATGGTGTTAATTGAGCCGTCAGGCCCAGTCTATATCAATCAGCAAACGAGGGATCGGTTAAAGGCGCTTGGGCCGCTTGCCTATGCGATCGCTGTGAAGCGGTTGATTGCAGATATTGCCCAGCCGCTGAACGTGGGTGAGCGGCCAATCAATGGCGTGAAAACAGTGAAATCATCGGCCCGACCAGCGTGAACAGTCCGACAGGTCTAAAATAAGGTCACACTCTGCGCCTCATCCTCCACACTCCCATGCTCGATCCTCGCATTCCCGCTGGCCCGCTGAACCAAAAATGGAGCGATTTCAAAGACCACTGCCGCCTGGTCAGCCCCAAAAACAAGGCTAAGCGGACCATTCTCGTGGTCGGTACCGGGCTGGCGGGGGCCTCGGCGGCGGCTAGCCTGGCGGAGCTGGGCTACAACGTCAAAAGCTTTTGCATTCAAGACTCACCCCGGCGGGCCCACAGCATTGCCGCCCAGGGGGGCATCAACGCCACGAAGAACTACCCCAACGATGGCGATAGCGTGTGGCGGCTGTTCTACGACACTATCAAGGGGGGCGACTACCGCTCCCGCGAGGCCAATGTGCACCGGCTGGCGGAGATCAGCAGCGGCATCATCGACCAGTGTGTCGCCCAGGGGGTGCCCTTTGCGCGGGAGTACGGCGGCCTGCTCGACAACCGCTCCTTTGGGGGGGCGCAGGTGGCGCGCACGTTCTATGCCCAGGGGCAGACGGGGCAGCAGCTCCTGCTGGGGGCCTACAGCGCCATGATGCGCATGGTACAGGCGGGCAAGATCGAAGTTTACGCTCGTCGGGAAATGCTGGAGCTGGTGGTGATCGAGGGCAAGGCGCGGGGCATTGTGGTGCGCAACCTGGTGACC
>JAIXUR010000035.1 GCA_027483425.1 Cyanobacteriota bacterium
AACCACAAAACAAGGAAACAGAACCGATGTTCCAACCACCAGAACCAGACGCCAACGACAACCCAGAGACCGGAGCCCTGCCGCTGCCCCCCCGATCCGGGGCAACCAACCCAGGCACCCGGCCCCTCACCCCCGAGAAAGTGCGCCACCTGCTCTACGGCAGCCTCCTCGCCCTAGACCGCACCATCAAAATCCTCCATGCGATCGGCTACGCCGACCCCAACGATTGGAGCGATCCCATCCCCGTGCCGCCCAGCGCTGAGGGCGCGACGATCGCCGCCCAATGGATGGTGATCATGACCAAAACTGTACTGCTGGAGTAGCCTACAGCCCCAGAGCCCCTGCCGGGTATCGGTTTCGAGGCGGGGCTGAACCGAGGCAGATTTGGGATCAGAAACCAAAACAGGTGAGTCAACAGCCATGGATCACCATGACTCGAGTCATGGCGATCCATGACTCGGGCTAGGGGCCTCTCGCCATCGCGCTAACTACAGTGGGGGCAGTCGCATTCTGGAATGCCCATGCAACCGTCACTGTCGATTAAAGCGGGGAAGTCTAACCCCTGGAAGCTAGGCCTGGCGGCCCTCGGACTGGTGGGCACAGCGGCGATCGCCTACACCGTCATCGGCCCCCCAGAGGCCCCAGACATCAACCTCGAGCGCGACACCGTGCCGGTGCAAGTGCAAAGTTTGCCAGTGCAGATCAAGGCCAATGGCCTGGTGCAACCCCTGCGCAAAATCAATATCAGCCCCAAGGAAGCCGGCAGCGTGGCAGAACTGCTGGTGCGGGAAGGCGACTCCGTGGAAGCCGGGCAGGTGATCGCCCGCATGGACAATGAACAGCTCCAGGCCCAGGTCAACCAATACCGCCAGGGGCTGGCCCGCGCCCAGGCAGAACTGGTCGAAAAACTCACCGGCAACCGCCCCGAAGACATTGCCAAAGCCGAGGCCGAGGTCACCCGCTATGAAGCCCAGCTCCAGGAGGCCCAGTCGCGATCGCAGCTGGCCACCGCCAAACTTAGCCGCCAGCAGCGGTTAGCGGATCAAGGGGCGATCTCCCGTGACGCCCTCGAGGAAGCGGAGACCGAAGCCCGCAATGCCAGCGACACCATTCGCCAAGCCGAGGCGGCGCTGAGGGTAGCCCGCCTGGAGCTAGACCAACAGCGCAGCGGCTTTCGCAGCGAAGACATCGACCAGGCCCGCGCCCAAGTGGCCGAGGCCGCCGCCCAGCTCCAGATCTATCAAATCCAGCTGGACAATGCCTTTGTGCGGGCTCCCTTTGGCGGCATCATTACCCGGCGCTTTACCGATGTCGGCGACTTTGTCGCCCCCACCACCTCGGCCTCGGCCAGCGACGGGGCCACCTCGGCCTCGATCGCCGAATTATCCAGCGGCCTCGAGGTCGAAGCCAAGCTGCCCGAGGCCAGCATCGCCCGGATTCGCCCAGGGCAAACGGTCGAAGTGCGCAGCGACAGCTACCCCGATCAGGTGTTTAGGGGCGAGGTGCGGTTGATCGCCCCCAGGGCCGTGCAGGAAAACAACATCACCACCTTTCGGGTGAAGGTGTCTCTCCAGACCGGCCTGGATCTGCTCAAGGCGGGCATGAATGCCAAGCTGGCCTTTATCGGCGATCCGGTGAAAAATGCCTTGGTCGTACCCCTGGCCGCCGTGGTCACCCAGCCCGACGGGGCCCAGGGGGTGTGGCGGCTGACGGGAGCCGCGCCCCCGTTCGAGCCCCAATTCCAGGTCGTGCGGCTGGGCTCCGAGAGCGGCAGTCAGGCCCAAATTCTAGAGGGTCTGAAGGCGGGCGATCGCATCTTCCTCACCCCCCCGGCGGGTCAAACCATTCCGGGCGTAGACAATACCGAAGGTACCGGCCTGTGATCCATCCCCTCGAAACCATCACCATGGCCGTCGCCACCCTGACGGCCCACAAACTCCGCAGCCTCCTCACCGTGCTGGGCATTGTGATCGGCAATGCCTCCGTCGTGGCGATCATTGGCCTCGGCCAGGGGGCCCAGAGCTTCACCCAAGGCAAGGTAGAATCCCTGGGGGCCAACCTCCTCTACGTCTTCATCGGCGGGCAAGAGGGCGAAGGGGAGACCGGCGACAGTCCCCAACTGCTGCTGTCGGATGCGGAGGCGATCGCCGCCCAAGCCCCAGCGGTCAAAATCGTGTCGCCGATGATTTCCACCAACTCGACCTTGACCGCCCAAAGCCGCATCGCCAAAGCCACCGTGCAGGGGGTGACGCCGGAGTTTCTACAGGCTAGAAATATGCAGGTGGCCACCGGTCGATTTTGGAGTACCGCCGAGCAGCGCCAGGACACCGCCGTGGTGGTGCTCGGCGTAGATCTGGCCCAGAAATTATTTGACCGCACCAGTCCCCTGGGGCAAGACATTCAGATTGACGATCGCAGTTTTCAGGTGATTGGCGTGCTGCAGCGCAAGGGCGCTTTTCTCGGCGTCAATCCCGATGCCAATGCCCATATTCCCATTACCACCCTGGCCAGCCAGTTGGTGGGCCGCAGCGTGCCCAGCGGCATTGCCATTGACGAGATCGAAGTCTCCGCCCAGGACCAGGCCAGTATCCGCGCGGCGGCCTTTCAGCTCACCAATATTTTGACCCGGCTGCACGGCAAAAAAGACTTTTCGGTGGTGGCCAACAAGTCTGTCCAGGATTTGCTGGGGCAAATCACCGGGGTCTTGAGTGTGCTGCTGGCCGCGATCGCCGCCGTGTCGCTCCTGGTGGGGGGCATTGGCATTATGAATATCATGCTGGTCTCGGTGACCGAGCGCACCCAAGAGATTGGGCTCCGCAAGGCGATCGGTGCCCCAGAATCGGCGATTTTGCAGCAGTTTTTAATTGAAGCCGTGATTCTTTCCGTGGCGGGCGGCATCATCGGCATTGGCGTTGGCGTCGGCAGTGCTTGGCTGGTGGGGGTCTTCACGCCCCTCAAACCCACCGTCCCCCTCAGCGCCATTGTGCTGGCCACGGGGGTTTCTGGGGGCATCGGGCTGATTTTTGGCGTAGTGCCTGCCCGCCAAGCCGCCAAACTCGACCCCATTGTGGCCCTCCGGAGGGGATAGCATGACCCAAACCATGATTGAGCTCGTGGCCATCTCCAAGCTGTATGGCCTGGGAGAAACCCAGATTCAGGCCTTAAACCAGGTCAGTTTGGCGATCGCCCCCGGCGAGTATTGCGCCATCATGGGCGCATCGGGCTCGGGCAAATCGACCCTGATGAATGTGATTGGCTGCCTAGATCGCCCCAGCACCGGAGCCTATTACCTCGACGGCGAAAATGTGGCCGATCTCAGCCATCAGCACCTGGCCCAAATTCGCAACCTCAAACTGGGCTTTGTGTTTCAACAATTCCATTTACTGCCGCAGCTAACCGCGTTGGAAAATGTCATGCTGCCCATGATCTATGCCCGTGTCTCACCCCCAGAGCGCCGCCGCCGGGCCGCCGAAGCCCTGGTGCGCGTGGGCCTCGCCAGTCGGCTGGACAACAAACCCACCCAGCTTTCCGGAGGCCAGCAGCAGCGCGTCGCGATCGCCCGCGCCATCGTCAATCACCCCCTCCTGCTCCTAGCCGATGAACCAACCGGTGCCCTGGACTCGCACACCACCCAAGAGATTTTAGACATCTTTGCCGAACTCAACGACAGCGGCATGACCGTGATCATGGTGACCCACGAAGCCGACGTAGCCCGCACCACAAAACGAGTGATTTGGTTCAAAGACGGCCAGATTCTGCACCCCCACTTAAGCCCCCACGACCTCCACCCATGGGTTGCCTAGAATGTCGGTACAGAAACCCGGCTTCTTGGCCAGTATGCAAGTCATATCGTTAGCGCAGCGACGAAGAAACCGGGTTTCTAGCCCTACTGTACCGGTTCTCTAGGCCTGGATTTTAGATTTTGAACTTTGAAC
>JAIXUR010000463.1 GCA_027483425.1 Cyanobacteriota bacterium
CGCGGCCTTAATACCTCTCTCGACCATTTGACCGATGTTGGTCGGCAACGACCACTGCGCTGATGGGCGGCGACGACCACTGCGCTGGCTACGCCCTGCTCCCTGGACACCCTGGTTCCACGGGTTACCCAATCAGCAATTCTTCCTCTGGGTACTGAATGGACGAGGGTTTAGGATCTCCCAGCAAAGCACCCATAAATAGCAGTACCCCGACCCGCCCCAGGTACATGATGAAAATAATGATGTACTGGCCAAAATCAGAGAGATCAGCCGTGATCCCGGCGGAAAGCCCCACGGTGGCAAAAGCTGAAACCGCCTCAAAAAGAATTTCAATAAAGTCGATGGCTGGGTTGGTGAAAGATACTAGGGCCGTAGCGGCAACTACGGCCAAGCTCGACCCTACTACCACGGCGATCGCCTTGACCACCCGAGTAGGAGGAATCTGCCGACGGTAGCACAGGACTTCTTCTTTACCCTGGAGTGCCATGCTGGTGCAGGCCAGCAAAATGCGAAAGGTGGTGGTTTTAATGCCTCCCCCGGTGCCGCCAGGGCTAGCCCCAATAAACATCAGGGCAATCATGATAAATAGCGACGCATCACTCATTGCTCCAATATCAATGCTGTTGAACCCAGCCGTACGGGTAACAACGGACTGAAACCAGGCCACCAAGAGGTTTTCGTGGGGGGCAAAGGAACCTAGAGTCGCTGGATTTTGAAACTCAGTAACCAAGAGAGCTAGGGTACCGATGACCAGCAGCGCCACTGTGGTGCTAGTCACGATCTTAAAGTTGAGAGAAAATAGACCCCGGCAGCGGTTGCCCTGGAGACGGTTGCGCAGCCAGGTGACAAATTCCATAATCACCTGGTAGCCAATGCCGCCAAGAATAATGAGGGCCGTGATCACCGCGTTGACCACCGGGTTCACGGCATAGCCAATAATGTTGTCTGCAAACAGACTAAAACCAGCATTGTTAAAGGCACTAACGCTGTGAAACAACGATAGCCACAGGCTGTAGGCAGGGCTATAGTCTCGGATAAACACGGGGTAAAGGCAAAATAAGCCGGTAAGCTCAATCACTAGAGTGGCGGCAATGATGGAGAAAATCAGCGGCTGGCCTCCGGCTAGGGCCGTGCTATCCATCGATTGCTGGATGGCCAAGCGATCGCGCAGCCCCAGGCGTCGACCCAGCAGCAGCAGCAGAAACGTGTTGGCCGTCATATAACCCAGCCCGCCCAGCTGAATCAGCAGAACAATGACCGCTTCCCCAAAGGTGGAGAAGTGGGTGCCGGTATCGACCACGACTAACCCGGTGACACAGACGGCGGAGGTGGAGGTAAATAGTGCCACCAGGAAGTTATTCCACTCGCCGCTGGTGGTGGCCCAGGGCAGCAGCAGCAGCAGAGTACCTACGCTAATGAGAACCAAAAAACCAAGACAAATGGTGCGTGAAACCGTCATCTGCATAGGTTGGGCATCCAGGGCATAGGGTTAATGGCATAACTCATGGGGCAACCCTATATTTTCACGAGTTGACGCTCTCGACCACTATGCCGCAAGATTTAACCGCTAGCTCCGCTGTGGGGCAGTGTTCTTTACTGTTTGAGTTGCTATGGCCAATGCCCTGTACGGAAAAATTCAGACCTTCTACGATGAGGCCTCTGGGCTGTGGGAGCAGATCTGGGGTGAACACATGCACCACGGCTACTACGGCCCCGATGGTCGCCACCGCAAGAATCGCCGTCAGGCCCAGATTGATCTGATCGACGAGTGCCTGGCCTGGGCGGGCGTGACCGAAGCAACCGAGATTCTAGACTGCGGCTGTGGCATTGGCGGCAGCGCCCTGGAGCTGGCCAGCCGGTTTGGGGCCAGGGTGACCGGCATTACCCTCAGCCCGGTGCAGGCTGAGCGGGCTACGGAGCGGGCCAGGGCGGCTAACCTGGCGGGAGACATCCCTCCCTGGGCCAGGTTTCAGGTGGCGGATGCTTTAAATACCCCCTTTGCAGACCAGAGCTTTGATCTGGTTTGGTCCATGGAGAGCGGTGAACATATGCCGGATAAGGTGGCGTTTTTGCAGGAGTGCTATCGGGTGTTGAAACCCGGGGGCCGACTGTTGATGGCGACCTGGTGCCACCGCCCGACGGATTCCTTGGCCGGGCCGTTGACCTGGCTAGAGCAGCAGCAGCTGGAGTGGATTTACCGCGTCTACGGCCTGCCCTACGTGATTGCGTTGCCCGACTACGAGGCGATCGCCCACAACTGCGGCTTCACCAACCTCAGGGCCGCCGACTGGTCGCTGGCGGTAGCTCCCTTCTGGGATGAGGTGATTGCCTCAGCCTTTAGCCCTGAGGCCCTGGTGGGCCTGGTTAAAGCCGGGCCGGGTACCCTCCAAGGGGCCCTCGCCCTCGCACCCATGCGGCAGGGGTTGCAGAGCGGCCTGATTCGCTACGGGCTGCTAACCGCCGTGCGCTAAAGGCGATCCGGGTCAACTCCAGGGCCGCCAAAAAAGCTGCCAAAACCTGAGTTCGGGATAATTTTCTCCTTCGC
>JAIXUR010000527.1 GCA_027483425.1 Cyanobacteriota bacterium
CTGACCACCCTGGGGTTTCAGGTTACGGGCCTGGGGGCGCGGGTGCTGTGGAACCTACCCCCCGGCACCCTGACCCCCCGCAGCCACATGGTGTTGCGGGTAGACCTTGAGGGCCAGGCTTACATGGCCGATGTGGGGTTTGGGGGCCTCACCCTCACCGCCCCGCTGCGGCTGATCCCAGACCTGGAGCAATCGACCCCCCACGGGTGGTTTCGGCTGGTTCAGGCCGAGGGGAGCTGGATCCTTCAGGCCCGCCTTGCCCAAGTCTGGAAACCCCTGTACCAGTTTGATTTGCAGCCGCAGTATGCCTGTGACTATGAGGTCAGCAACTGGCATGTGTCTACCCATCCCAGCTCTATTTTTGTCAACACAATCATGGCGGCCCGCGTTGCTCCCCACGCCCGCTACGGCCTGCGGAACACCCAGCTCACCACCCACGATTTGGCCGGGCAGACAGAGCAGCGTCAGCTTGCGTCGACCCAGGAGCTTGAGGCGGTGCTGACCGATATCTTTCGGTTGAAATTGCCTGAAAACAGCGATTTTAGTCGTCTATTTTAGCCCTAGCGCAGGGTAGCCTCTCTAACCCCCCTAAAGTGCCTAACGTAAGGGGCAACCCTGTAGAATATTTTGAACAATTGCCTCAGCTAGTATCATCTGACAAAGACTTTAATCAAGGCAATGGCCGACCGATCGCAGCGAGAGCGGAGCAGCCGGATCGTTCACCAGTCTCTATACAATTTGGCCGATCTGCCATGACTAAGCGTAAAAAAAATCTAGCCAAATACACCACCCAGGGCTTTGGGGTCAAAAACCTAGAGGGTGAGTTGCGCCGTGCCGAGGTCTACCTGATCAAAGAAGACTGGCTCGAGGCTAGCCATATTCTCTGTGCCCTCAGCCAGCAATACCCGACCGAGAAAAGGGTTTGGCAATACCTGGCCGACGCCAGCTTTGAGATCGGTGATATGAGGCTGTACCAAAAAGCCTGTGAGGGCCTAGTGGCGGTAGCTCCCCACAATAGCGACTATGCCTACTGCCTGGCCACCGCTTATCTCACCAACTTGCACCCGCTGATGGCGCTGCAAACTTTCCGGCAGGCCTTGGCGCTCAACCCCAACCACGAACATGCCCCCCGCTCTAGGGAAACCATTGAGCGGCTAGAGCCGATGTTACAGGGGGTGCTAGCCGATATGGGGCTAACCGAGGCCGATGGTTTAGAGATCGCCCTGCTGCATGAGCGAGGGCAGGCCTATCTCGAGCAGGGAGATTATGCCGCCGCCCGCGAGGCAGAGGAAGCGGTGGTAAAACGCCATCCAGAATTTATGTCACCCCTCAACAACCTCGCCCTGATTAGCTGGATGCAGGGGGATGATGCCGGTGCGATCGCCACCACCCAAGCGGTCTTAGCCAGGGAACCTGAGAACATCCATGCCCTGGCCAATGTGATCCATTTTTTGGTGGTCTTGGGCGATGGGGAAGCCGCTCGTTCCTATGGCGACAAGCTTAAAGCCAGCCAGGCCAATGCCTGGGATGGTTGGACTAAAAAGATCGAAGGGCTCAGCTATCTCGCCGACGATGCCGGTGCCATCGAGGTCTTCGAACAGGCCCAGGCCGATGATGTGGAAACCTCTGCCACCAGTGCCCTATTCTTCCACTGGGCAGCGGTGGCCCTGGCCCGCACCGGCGACGAAAAGCGGGCCAAGGCTCAATGGCAAGCGGCCCTCGACCGCGATCCGAGTCTATCGCTGGCCCAAGACAACCTGAACGATATTCGCAAACCCGTGGGTCAGCGCCATGGAGCCTGGCCCTTTAGCTGGGAGGAATGGTTACGACCTGAATCCAGTAAAGAGTTGTGGCAGGTTCTGAGAGCCCATCTCAACTCGGGCCAGACCGGCAAGCTAAGGTCGGGCATGCAAGCCTTTCTGGCCCACCATACCGATGTCCTAGCGATGCTGCCGAGGATAGCCGAGCGGGGCGGCCCCGTAGGGCAAGAGTTTGTGCTCAATATCGCCGAACAGTTTAAAGCGCCAGATCAGCTAGCCATCATCAAAGATTTTGCCCTGGGCCAAAACGGCACCGACGCCATGCGCCATCGCGCGGCCCTGATCGCCGCCAAGGCCCAACTTATCCCCAAAGACAAAGTCACTCTATGGTTAGGAGGTGAATGGCGTGACATTATGCTGCTGAGCTATGAGTTCCATAGCAATCCCACGGTCAAGCATTCTAAAAAGGTCAACCAGGGGCTAGAACGGGCT
This sequence comes from Cyanobacteriota bacterium, assembly GCA_027483425.1. GTDB lineage: Bacteria > Cyanobacteriota > Cyanobacteriia > Phormidesmidales > Phormidesmidaceae > Nodosilinea. The sequence continues at coordinate 2,253 of JAIXUR010000527.1, forward strand.
CTCAACCTGCTACGAGAAGGTGGGAAAGATCAAGCTATAAAAGCTGAAACCTTGCTGACCCAGGCTATCCAGGCCGAGCCAGAGTCTCCCGATTTACTCAATAATCTGGCCATTGCCTACCTGTACCAAAACCGCGACCCCGAAGCCTACGCTCTCATCCGCGAGATTACCGTCCGCTTCCCAGACTATGTGATGGCCAGTGCGTCCCAGGCTAAGTTGTACCTCGATGACGGTGATATTGATGCGGCTGAGGCGATCCTAAAGCCGTTTCTAGCCCGCGATCGCTTTCATTTCTTAGAATTCAATGCTTTTGCTGATGCCTACATCGAACTCCTAATGGCCCAAAAGAAGCTAGATGGTGCCCGCACCTGGGTGCAATTGTGGGGCCAAGCGGACCCCGACGCTCCTCGCTTAGCCTACTGGCAGCAGCGCCTGGGCAAAGGGAAGCTCACGCTGCTCCCCGGTTTTGAGTAGTTAAAGGGCCATGGCCATGATCAGCCATGGCCACAATGCGTCCCCCTCCCAGTCCCTACCCCAGGGCCGCTGCCATGGTTTTCACCACGGTGGTGCTCTTCCAGTAGCTACCGTGGGCATCGCCCCCCCACAGCAGCGGCAGCCGCCCGGCGGTAATCGGCAGACCACGATGCTCGGTGATCACATCCCGCAGCTGCACGTAGAGCTGGGCATTGCCCAGCAACTGGGGCATCAGCCCCTGCAAGGGGTAGGCAATGGGGTCGCCGGGGTGCATGTAGTTGTACCAGGGCAGGGCCTTTTTGCCCCGCTGGTGGTACAGGGCTTGGAGCAGTCCCCGCAGATCCTTAGTCAGATCGTGGGTGCTTTCTCCGGTGACCGACAGCAGACTAAACAGGGCAATGGGCGACCCCAGGGTATGGATACTGGCAATGGAGAGCCCCTGACCGGGCTCTTGGCCCAGGCCAAACAAGGCATTGCGCAGTTGAGCGACCATTTGCCGGGTCTGGCGAGTGCTGGCGTTGGCATCTAGACTCGGGTCATCCCAGCGGGCGGCGAACAGCAGGTCAAAAAGAATGACGGTGCCCAAGCTATGGGTGACTAGGTGTAGGCGATCTCCTGGCTGGGCCGCTTGTAGGGCAGGCAGCGCCATCTGCTGAAACCGCTGCACCACCTGGGCTCCCACATGGCGACTGAGGTACAGCGCCGCATCGCCGGCAAACTCCAGCACCTCGTTAACGCGAAAGTCGCTCAGCCATAGGTTTCGCCACTGGGGAGAGGCCTCTAGCCCCTGGCGCAGGGTGGTCTGGGGCTGCACATTTAAATCGCCCCAAAAGACGACGATGGGTTTAATCGTGCGTCCGTTGCTGCCGATTGCCCGCTGCACGCCCTCGAGCAGTGTCTGGGTGGTGCGCTTAAACTCATCGGGCTGGCGCTGCTTAACGCCGTGCACAAACAAAACGTAGTCGGTGGCCATGGACGATGCTCCTTAACCCCTGGGGGTAAA
>JAIXUR010000349.1 GCA_027483425.1 Cyanobacteriota bacterium
CCCGCCAGTTTCACCATGGCATCCAGCGACAGCAGCACCGGAGGCAGGTCGCCGATGGGGGAAGCGGTGCCGATGTTGCCGCCCAGGGTGGCCCGATTGCGCACCTGGCGGGCTGCAAACCAGTGGATCATCTCATCCAGGCTGGGAAACAGGCCGTGGAGGCTGGCTTCAATATGGCTGAGGGGCACCGCCGCGCCGATGTCCACCCACTCGTCGGTCTGCTGAATCTGCTTGAGTTCAGCCACCGCCTCCAGGGAAATGAGAATCGGGTAGTGCTGCCGATGCCAGCTCATCTCGAGGCCGAGGTCGGTGGCCCCAGCCACCAGGGTGGCGTTGGGGTACTGCTGCAATAGATCGAGTACCTCAGCCAGCCGAGTCGGGCGATAAAACTGCTCGTCGTGGCCGGTATAGGCCAGGGGCGAGAGCGCCGTCACCGCAGACGCTAACTGCGCCGAGAACTGATCCGAAGCCGTGGCCCCAGCCACCATCTGGGCGGCGCGACGAATGGGAATGTAGCCCGTGCAGCGGCATAGATTCCCCTCCACCGAGAGGTCGTCGGGGTGACCGTCGTAGTAAGCGGCGAACAGGCTCATGATAAAGCCAGGGGTGCAGTAGCCGCACTGGGAACCGCCCGTCTCGACTATCGCCGCCTGCACGGGATGGAGCTGATCGGCGGTTACGGGCTCCTTGACAAAGGCCTGTTTGGGAATTTGGCATTGGGTGATGCCGTCGGCAGTGAAGACCTGCCGCCCGGCCACCGCCCCGAGGGGAATCAGGCAGCTATTCACCGCTTGGTAGTGGGGCTGGCCATCGGCCCCGGTGCCAATGATGGCCACGGTACAGGCTCCGCAATCGCCGTCGCCGCAGCCTTCCTTGGTGCCCGCCCGCCCACTGAGACGCAGGTACTCCAGCAGGGTCATCGCGGGGGAAACATCCTTAACAGAGACTGATTCTCCGTTAATCGTTAGGCTGAGTTGAACGTCCAGTGCTTGAGTGAGTGATTGAGTCACGGGGGGGTATTAAATCCAGAAACGCTCTCCCATAGGCAATCTAGTGGTCAATCCAGCGACAATTTGGTAATCTAGGCAACATTTTGACTAAATTTAATTTGCGCTTAGGCTATTGACTCAGAGCCAGACAGAGTATCGTACAATTCAGCACAATCATGACGCCATTATCCCCGGCCTTGTCCAACCCCACCACGGCCCTGCTGGAGGCGCTGCACTTTGCCGCCGCCAAGCACCGCGACCAGCGCCGTAAGGATGTGGTCGCATCGCCCTACATTAACCACCCCATTGCCGTGGCGCGGCTGTTGGCCAGCGAGGGCGGGGTGACAGACCTGGTGACCTTGCAGGGGGCTATTCTCCACGACACCATCGAAGATACCGAGACGACGCCAGAGGAACTAGAGCGACACTTTGGTCCGGCGGTACGGCAGTTGGTGGCAGAGGTGACCGATGATAAGGGCTTGCCGAAGGGCGATCGCAAGCGCTTGCAGATCGAACATGCGCCCCACCTGTCGCCCCAGGCGCAGCAGATTAAAATCGCTGACAAAACAGCCAATGTGTACGACATCACCGCCTCGCCCCCCGCCACCTGGTCCTTAGACCAGCGGCGTGAGTATTTGGACTGGGCGGAGCAGGTGGTCGCCGGGTGCCGGGGCTGTAACCCCGGCTTGGAAAGGTTTTACGACCAGGTCATGGCCCAGGGCCGGCAAGCACTAGAGTCTAAGAGTCTATAGTACGCTTGCCCTAAGAACTTTCTACAGGCCATATATCCAAGCAATCAGCAGGGGAGTGAGCACCGTCAAGATCAGATTCAGGGGCAGACCCACACGGGTGAAGTCAAAAAACTTGTAGCCACCAGGCCCGTAGACCATGGTGTTTGTCTGGTAGCCAATGGGGGTGAGGTAGCTGTTAGAGGCGGCAAAGGTGACTGCAAAAATAAAGGCCAGGGGGTTGAGGCCCAATGTCTTTGCAACCCCAGCTGCGATCGGAATCATCAAGATAACCGCTGCATTATTCGAAAGAATTTCGGTCAGCATATTGGTGACGAAATAAAAAATAATCAGTAGAATAATTCCTGAGGTTCCACCGCCTAGGATCGCTAGATGCTGGGCCATCCAAGCTGTAGTGCCAGAATTTTCCATGGCTGTTCCTAAAGGAATCAGGCCAGCCAGCAAGAAAATCACATCCCAACGTACAGCGCTATAGATTTCCCCTGGCTTTAGGCAGCCAGTCATGATCATGGCCAAAACCCCTACCAGAGCTGTCACTAGAATGGGAGCCCAGTCAAAGGCGGCAATCACAATAACCCCTAAGATGATTGCGATCGATATCCAGGCCTTGTCCAGCCGCAGACTTTCGGTCTCCCGCTGCTCCAAAACCAATAATTCTCGAGTGGTTTGTAAACCTGTAAAACTATCTCGTGGCCCCTGCACTAGCAGCAGATCACCAAACTGAAGGGGGATTTTACCCAGGCGAGCCTGCACCAGTTTTTCACCGCGACGAAGGGCTAGCACCGTAGCGTTATAGCGCTGGCGGAAGCGCATTTCCTTGAGGGTTGAGCCCACCAAGCGAGAGTTCGATAAAATTAACACCTCGGCAATTTGTTCTTCCCCCGTATTGAGCTTATCCATGAGAGACTGACTGAACTTGACGTCTGGCAAAATATCCAGCCCGCGCTGATCTCTCAGGCTCAGCAACTCGTCGCGACCACCTCGAATGAGCAACACATCGCCCGCTTGCAATCGCTTATCGGACAGAGGTTGAGCAAAATGGCTCCCATCACGAATCATTTCCAGTCCATCAATCTCGAATTTCCGCTGAATTTCGCTAGATTTTAGGGTTTGACCAATCACAGTTGAACGGGGACTAATAACTACTTCGCTCACATAATCTTTGAGGTCATAGCTACCAAGATTTGCCGATGGAGATTTGCGATCGGGCAAAAGCTTTGGAGCTGCAAAGGTCAGATAAATTAGTCCGACAAAAAAGGTAATTAAACCAACGGCGGTGAATTCAAACAGGCCAAATTCGCCATAGCCCAAATCCTTTGATACGCCACTGGCTAGAATATTTGTAGAAGTACCAATAACAGTAATCATGCCACCTAAAACGGTGGCATAGGATAGAGGAATCAAAAGCTTGGAGGGAGAAATATTTTTCTTTTTGCACCAATCTTCAACAATCGGAAGAAAAACAGCTACGACAGCGGTGTTGTTAATGAACGCTGTAATCGGGCCAACCAGAATACCCATGACAAAAATTTGCTGGGAAGGCTTATTCCCTCCCCATTCAATCAACCGGTTGCGTACAATCTGTATCACGCCGGTCTTGGCAATACCGGCACTCAGAATAAACATTAACATTACGGTGATGGTCGCTGAGTTGCCAAAGCCAGCAATGCCCTCTTCTGGGGTAACTAAACCTAAAACGACTAATACAGTGGCGATCGCAAGAGCCGTGATATCTACCGGTAGCCATTCAGCCACAAAGGCGATCAGCGAACACACCAAGACGAGCATGGTGAGAAAAATAGGGTTTTGAATAAAATCCATAGAAAACCGCACCTCATCAAAATCAATTTTAATTGTTGCATAGTCTATCTCTGTATCGATTGGATTTGCTATAAACTTGGTTGATACGTGGGTGATTGCAATTAAACGTAGGATAAGCAACGGCAAAGCCCGTGCCCATCATCAGGGCGATGGGCACGCGATGCTTTGCCCATCCTACGC
>JAIXUR010000396.1 GCA_027483425.1 Cyanobacteriota bacterium
AGATTCTCTCGATTGATAGTCAGATTCTCTCGATTGATAGTCAGATTCTCTCGATTGATAGTCAGATTCTCTCGATTGAGAGAACGCCTGATGCGTATGGATTTCAGGCACTCCTACATGCATTTGACCCCGCCTGACATTTAGCCTGCCTTTACCCTTCAAAGCCCCTACTGCTCGGTAATACGTGGCAGTTCCAAGCTTCAGAAGCGTACATAGTTCATCCACATCAACCTGAGTTTCTGCTCCAGGCTTGAGGTGAGTGAAGAAATAGCAGTAGATTAGTCCTCTAGGCGTGAGTATTCCGTCCCTGTAGTCCTGTAAGGCTTGTTCCCAGGTGACGGGGTAAAAGGGTGCCTCGATGCGTCTACGTCTTCCGTCCGGTAGGCGCACCTCTGAAGGTGTATTTGTCATATTGAGATCGTCTGGAGAAAATTAGGTACTCTGGACAAAGAAAAACAATTCAAAGCCCTCCCAGGTCGGCAAACTTGAGAGGGTTATTTTTATGGGCGGGTGAAGCTGTAGCGGTTCCCTGGTGTGAGCAGTCGCCAGTTTTCGCCCGCTGCCCAAGCTAAAAATTCGGAGTTGTGATGTTCAGTTGAGACGTGCTGGCCTGCTGGGTTGAACAGGTGCATGGTCAGGTTTTGTGCAGGTTGGGCCTGATAACTGCGATCGCTGGTCATGGTCTGGGTTCTGGGGTAATTGGGCTAAAAGGCACTCCTCACAGGGCCGATCGCACCCTTGAGAACATCGGGTCAGGATGTCCTGGTATCGCGCGGCAATGGCTCTGAGGGTGCGGGCGAGGGTCATGCTGTCGCCTGCTTGCTTTTCAAATAGAGGGCGATCGCGTCTTCGATCAGGTCGCTGAGGTCGCGTTCTTCGTCCACGGCTTGATGCTTGATGGCCTTTTGCAAGTCGGCTCGAACGCGGGTGGTGAGATTCTTGCGGCTGGTTGATTGATTCATCGGTCGAACTGATTGATTTATCACTCAATCAGTTTAATCGAATAATCGATTAATTAATCACATAAATGAATACGAGTCCTGAAAAGCCTGTAGTGTGCTGAATGAGTGATTTATTGATCGGTCGTGGCCGTGGAACAGGAAGTTTTACAGCGATTGGCTCATGCTGTCCTGGAGCTGCGCGGCGATCGCTCACAGCGAGATTTAGCAACACTGCTGGGAGTTGCCCAAAGTACTATTCAGGGCTGGGAAAACGCTCGGAATGTGCCGAATTTGGAGAATTTAGAAAAGCTGGCATCACTGCGGGGGCAGTTACCCGAAGAGTTTGTAGCGTTCCTCTACGGGCGAACTGCTGGGGAGTCGTCAGCGATCGAGCAACGGATCAGGGGGATGCCTCGCCGGGATGTGGCGCGAATGACGAGGGCGATCGCGGATTGGATTGAAGGGGGGTAGTTTTTCATGCGAAGCGCGACCAGGGGCGGTACCGTTGTCCGGGGGGTTCCCTGGGCGCTCCAATAAAAAACCTCTGGGGTGGGTGGGTGGGGCGGGGGCTTGGGCGCTACAGGTCGATCACTGTTTCCTGGGTGCAAACTAGCTGTAATCGGCACCCTACCGCTTCAACTAGAGCGAGCAGGGTGTCTGCGTTACAAGAATGTTCCTCGAAGACTCGATAAATTTGTCGTCTGCGAGTTTCGTAGGTCGCGGCTGGGTCTGTTTGCTTCAAAATTTCAACCGTTGCGCGTGCTAACTCTACCCGCCATTTCTTCTCCCCCCACTGGAGAGTGGCGCGTTTTTGGATCACGTCTAGTAGGTCTTTTGTCGCTGTCACGGTCAAAAATCCGGGCTGTAATCGTGCTAATTCTAGCATCGCTTTATCTCCTACCTTGAATAAGAAAGGGGCATTCCTGCCCCTAAAATCGGTCAATCATGAAGGGTCTAGGCAACCATTGAACTACTGAGTTCCATCCGGGCGATCGCTTCTCGTCGCTCCAACTTGAGGAGGCTAAATGTCCGGGTGAGCAGGTTCAAATCGATTTCCATCTCTCCTCGGATAGCTTCGGATTTGCGTAATTCTAGATTCGCTTTGATGTAGTCCGGGTCGGTTTCCATCAGTCGGCTGCGTTCGGCCTTGCGCTGGGTGTCATTTTTCAACTCTGCATTAAAGGCAACGGCGCGATCGATCACACTCAGGCAGAAGGCAAGCTGTTCTTTACGATTGAGGATGCGCTGATCAACCTCAAGTAACTGGCGTTCTAGGTCAGCGATCGCGGTGGGATATTCGTTGAGTTGCATCGGTTCCATTTTTAGTGTCTCCATGTGTTCTGGGGTAAATGCGGGGCGCGACCCCCGCTTACTCGCGTGTTGGGGCTATCTCTTGCCGCCTCTCCAGTCCTGCTCAGTGGAGCGTTTATCGGGCTGGTAGGGGTTGGGTGATTTCGGTGGGGTGGGGAGCTGGCGGGTGACGGCATCCCGCACAATCCGGTTTTCTTCCTGGCTCATTTGGGATGTCTCAAATTGAAACACCGACAGATGGGGCAAAACTTGGGAGCGTTCTTCTGGCGTTTGAGTTGTCGCTCTCGCTGCCTTCCGCCTTCCCAAGTCCGAGCTATTTCGAGATCGCACCCTCGCTCTATTGCGATTTGGGTGAATCGTGCCCCTTTACCTGAGCGGTGTATGGCAACCCGTTGGTAAAGTCGCCCGTCTTTGCATGAGCCTAAATAGTGACGGTTGCCTGTGGGTTCTAGAGGGGGGTCAAGATGGAGTAAATAAACTGTCATGGCGTATCCTTGAATTGATGTAAAAATCGGGTGCCCCACTGGTTTGCGCCAGTGGGGGCGCTTTTGTTTAGAACACAATGTCTTGCGCGTAATCACGCTCTAACTGAATGATTTCCGGCTCTTCTGGCTCTTGCTTAAAATGAGCCTCCAGCACTTCAACCGAAACCGAAACCCGCACCAGGTAATCCCCTTTTGTTAATCCCTTGCCTGCAAGCTCTTTGAGATCCAAATCAGCTCCAGAAAATAGGCTACGGACTGCATAGCGATTCCATTCGTATGCCGCTGTGGGGTCAACTGAGATAATTGCAAAACTGGAACTAGAACTAGAATTAGACATGGTTAAAACTCCTTAAAGAAATTAGACATGGCTTCGCCCTTTGGCTGATCGCCTGTGCTAATTTTAGCACTTTTTACCCTATTTCGTGCTAAAATTGACACAAAATTAAGGAGATTTAATCATGCAACTCGACCTATTAGGCTTGCCTTTCCCTGCTGGCTCTTGGGCGCGACCATCCCGTGAATTTGGCTGCATCGTGGTCTGGATTGCTGACCCCCTGGAAGCCTGTAAAGCAGGACTGGCGGCGAAACTGAAGGAGCAGGGGATAGTATTGCAAGCGGCTGCGCCGCTTGCTAACGGGCTGGCTTGCTGCCTCTGGTGCCCTGCTGGAGTGCGATCGCTACTCCTCTCGCAGCTCCCCAGGCCGCGTAGCGCTGGCTCTTTTACTCCGGGTAATTTCTTACCCTGGTAACGAGTGCAACGGCTAAAAAAAGCACCGGGAACCCTTGACAGTTCCCGCGCCGACCTTTACGCCTTGGGCGGGGAAGAGAGGGAGAGCGCGAGAGGGAGAGAAACCGGGTTATGGGGGTTTCTTTCCCTTTCGCATTTGGAAACGTGCGGAGCACAACTGCTGGGCTGTTGGCTGTTGCGCGGTGTGAGGCTTTGGGAACACGGCGCGAGGCGGAACGAAGCCCCCAAACAGAGAGACTGCGACCGCCCGGACTGGATGACGCGCCAGCATGAACGGGACGACCATACAGACGCGCGGCAGGAGGGAGGACGGGCGCTACAATACCCTCGACAGTGCGGAGTGTAGCACCTCCTTCGAGCATCGCTGGAAGGGTAAAGGAAACGTGCGTAGCACAACGCTTGGGCTGTTTGGCTGTTCTGAGTGCAAAGACCAGCGGCGGCGACGATTTTTGGCGGCGCGGCTGGGTGACACCTCGATCAGCTGTGCTTCCCACACCAGCCCCACGCGGGGGCGGCGGTAGCGGGGGTGGGGAGCGCAAACAAACGGGGTGGAGCCGTGCGGGGTGGCGGGGGCCTGGGCGTTAGTTGCACTGCTCCACCCCAACCGCAGTGCGCGGGAATTTGGGGTTGTTGCTGCTAATACCCATGAAAAAAGCGATCGCACAAAGGGGTTGCGATCGCTTTGTAGTGAGAAAGAGTGTGGTGTGTTAAGCCGCTATAGACAAAGGAGCTTCCACACAGTAACAGAGGTAAACGGCCTTGTAACTGCCCCCTGCCACGGGCTGACAGGTTTCGATTAGATCCACCACCCAACGGCTGGGAACTGGCCGCATGAGGGTAGGGTGTCCCGTGGTTTCGTAGTTCATCAACCTGCCGACTGGGGGCTTCCCGATCATACTCATGCCGTAGGTGATCACGTTTTTCTGCTCGTTGAGTTGCACATGAAACGTATGCTCACCCTCGCCATAAGTGGGATTGGAAATGGCTAGACACACGGTTTCTGACTCCCCTTGATACATCTCGACCTTAAGAATCGGCTGATTTGTACCGGGAATGAGTTCCCCGACTGATGGGGCGAGGTCGCTCCACTGCATCAGCTCTTCCTCGATTTCGTTCTCAGTCCAAAAATAAGCAATGAGCATTGGTCGCGGCTCCTAATAACGGCGTTCGTCATACCATCCGGTTTCCGCATCTTCGCCTTGAAAGATGCACATCCAACGTAATACAGCCCCAGGGTTAGTACTCTTCTGGGTGCCGACTAATTTGATTCTCCGGCCTTGCCTCCTAAAATTTCGTTCCATATCATAACAGTCCCTTTGATTGACCACCCCATGCAGTTCTTGAACACCTGGTTCATTGCCTTGCATGTTGCTTTGCGAGGGCGCAGGCCGATTCAGCCGCTCCCATTGGCGATCGCTTTCCCGTCGCCGTTGCTGTCGCTGTAGTCCTTCCCAAATCTCGTGCCCATGTGCTGGTGCTGGAGGACTGAGGGGGAGAAAGAGAAATAATCCGATTAGCCAAAAAATTTGATGTGTCATGATGAATTTGCCTCGTGTTCTGGGGTAATCAGGGGAAGTTCGTTTGGTCGCGGCTCCCCTGATTTACCATTTTGCTGTAGGTGGCCGGACGGTCTTGGAGTCCCAATTCACGCCGAATGTACCGTAATCAGCCTCAAACCAGCCATCCTCAGCGGGTTTGCCGTAGATATCGGTCTGACTGATGCGCCAGCGATCGCCCGTGAGGGTGTGTTCGGCTGGCTCTCCTAATGCAGCCCGCATCGCCTGCCGGGATTGTCGCCCGTCAAACTGCGAGCGGAAGGCGTGAATGTTGTCTTCAGTCAGTCGGCCATTGCGCCCCCGTGTCTGGGCGTAGGGGTCTGATGGCGCGGCTGTGGGTCTGGTGGCAATGGCATTTTGATGATCAGTCCGTCGCGGCTGCCGCCGGGGTTGCTCTGAAACCACAGAAGCCCCGGTGTTACGGGTGGCAGTGTGAGAAACGGGCTGATAAGCGGTTCTGGTTCTGGCAGCCGTTCCCCGTCTGCTGCTGCGACTGGCTCTGCGTCCCCGGCGGCGGCTCCTGGCCTGGGTGGGGTCAGAGCAGGCGATCGTTGCAGCCGTGGCAAATAAGGATGTGAGAAAGAGTCGTCTTTTCATCCCTGCACCCTCCGAAACGAGACATCGATCGCCTGGTCGGTAGTGGTGTCGTTGCTGTCGCTGCCTTGCAGTTGTTTCAGCCGTTGGCCTAATTTGTTCATCCGGCGCTGATTGGTGCTCTCGATGAAGGTGACAAGCTTGTTAATTTGCTCATCTTCCCGTTCCTCAAAAGCTTTCTGAGCGTTGTATAACTGCTCGTCCTGAGTCTGGGCGATCGCCGCCAGTTCGGTGAGGGTTTCCAATTCTTCGTCCTGGTCGTCGGCCTGGTCAGGCTGAAAATTCTGGAATTTCTGGAATTGGCGAAACTCCTGAAAATGCCCTTCTTGCCGCAGATGCCGAATCTTGCGGATAAACTCAGTGGCCTTGAGTCGCCGTGTTTCCTGGGTTTCAGCGTGGTACAGAGATGCTTTCTTGCTGATGTGTTTCGCCGCCAGCTCGAGTAACTGAACGCCCCACATCGGGAACGGTCCTGACTTGGGCAGACTGACATCGAACGCCAAATAGATGATGTCGCACCACTTCTTGATCGTGTTGGGGTCAACCTCCCACGTATCCGAAATGTGCTGAATATCAATCAAATCCTCATTGGCAGACTGTTTTAGCTGTCTGGTAGCCATAGAATCCTCTCGTGTGAAAGTTCTAGAAGTTCTGGAAATTCCAGAATTTCCATTAATCGCATCATACTTGTTACTTGAAGCTTGTCAAGTGACACTAGAATAACAAGGCTAGATTACATTAACTGGAGTAGCAAGGATGGAAGAGGCTCTAATGCAGGTGACTCTAAGCGTTGACGTTCCCCACCTGGGAGCACGCATTAAGGCGGCTGTGGAGGCCAGCGGGAAGAGTCCTACCGTGGTCGCGGCAATGGCTGAAATGTCGGTCGCGAATCTCTACCGGATTATGAGCGAGGAAACGAAATCGATTCCCCGTGAGACGTTGAAGCGGTTAAGTGAGGTGTTGCAGGCTGGGTTTGATGATGAGGTGATCAGGGCGCTGCTGGCCGAAATTCAAGCGGGTGAAACAAACTCCTGAAGCCGATCAAACAACTTAGAAGCCTGCCGTCGCTCTTTGACCGGGGTGCGTTCCAACACTTGTTTAATCGCCTGGTCTAAGTCGCTGGGTGCTCGCCGGGGGGAGCTGCGCCGCGATGACTCTAATTTGTCTAATACAACTACCATCGCGCTTTCCATTGTTTCCAGGCGTGATAGAACATTACCCATCTCGCCTTCCGGCGCTGGTGGGTTTATTTTGGCCTCGATCGCTTGCACCACAAACCGCGATCGCTCGTCTGGGTCAGCGGGTAATTGCTCGAGTAGTTCGGGGGTAACTCGAAACGTGATTCGTGGGTTGGGCATGGTGGTCTGCTCTTATTCTCTGGTGACACCCACTATTAAACCCTGGTGACAGGGATGCTGTCAGGGGTGGTGACAGGTGGGGACAATCTTTAAAAAAACTGGTGACAGCTTGACACAAATTCGAGTGTTAGCCTGTCACCAAGATTTTGCTATCTGTCACCGAGTTGTGGATAAGAGTAATTATCAACAACTCAATTCTATAGATATATGTCAAAGCATTGACAGAATAAATGGCTTATGTATTTAGATTTTGGGCAAAAATGCTAAGGGATTCACCGCTTCCTTGCCGTTGGGCAGAATCTCAAAGTGGCAGTGCGGACCCGTCGAATAGCCCGTACTCCCCATCAGCGCGATCGCCTGTCCCTGAGTGACCGATTGCCCTGCTGCTACCAGGATTTGTGAGTTGTGGGCATAGCGGGTGATGGTGCCGTCGCTATGTCGAATTGCTACTAGATTGCCGTAACCACCGCTATTCCAGCCAGCGCTGATCACCTGCCCATCCGCCGCCGCCAGAATGGGTGTGCCTGTCGGACCCGCAATATCAATCCCCCGGTGCATCCGACCCCACCGCATGCCGTAACCACTGGTCAGGATGCCCTGAGCAGGCTTGATGAACTGGGGCATGGGGGCTGGGGGTGGGGGTGAAAGCTTGGGATTAGAGAAGAGGTCTGTCTCTAGCTGCCGTTCATAGGCGGCAATGGTTTGTTCTGGGGTAACGGGTCGGGCAGGAGGGGTGTGGACTGCTAACGATAGCAGGTATCCGGTTAAGCTCACGGCAAACGCATCTATTCTCATCGTCTGCCTCTCCGGAGTAAAGCGAATCCGGCAACAAGCAATCCCGCGATCGTGGAAGGCTCTGGCGCGGCGGTGGCGTTGATGTCCTGAATGTCTTCGACCTTCAGCGTGGTGTCATAGCGGCGCTGCCCATCCAATGCAATCAGAATTACACACCCAAACGATTCAAACTCAGTCGTGCGCCAGTCGGTAACAGTGCGATTTGTGCCGTCCTCATGCCACTGATCCGCCTCGCTGCTGCTGGCGAGTGAAGTCAGTGCCCCATTCCAAAGAAACAGTTCATCCGAGAATTCATCGGGGTTGGTCTGAAGCCGCCAGGTCATGCTGTAGCGTCCCGGCGCGAGGTCAAATATTGCCGCTGACCCACCCACGCCATAGGGCATCCTGAAACCGAGAAAGGCATTCAGGGCAGTGATCGATTTAGCTTGCTGCCCACTGGAGATGTAGAGATAGGGCTGGTCGGGGTACGTGCGAACATTACCAATCTGACTAACCGGACTGAGCGAGAAAGCGGACGCAGGAAGGGCGGAGATTGCCAGCAGGCTAGCCGCTGTGAGTAAGGTTTTCATGGGAGGTGAGAGAATCAGCCTCTAACCTCTAGTGCCCAACCCTGCACCCTGTAACCGTGGAATAACTGAAAAACAAAAGCGACCCCAAAGCCCTTTGAGGTCGCCTCACTGAATCGAGTTTTCTACTTGTTCTAATGTGCCCTGCGATAGTCCCAGGGCTTCACGCTGCCGGGATTTGCCCACACTCCAGCGCGTTGCTCTCTGGCGATGCCTTCAGCGGTGATAATCACATCTCGATTGATGCAGTCTTTTGAGTAGCGATCGTAGTGGTAGGCGAGTCCAGCCTGTACCATATCGCCATTGACGTAGTGTTCAGATGCACCGACTGTAAAGACCTCTGCGACAGTGCGACCGTAACGATCTGTATCAATCGGCATCACTGCGACTTCCTTGCCTAACGTCAATTTTTGTAACAACGCTTTAGACTCTTGCCCAAACTGTTGTGACTTCTCTGGGGCATCAATCCCACAAAGTCGAATCCGGGTTTCCTTGCCCTCTAAATCAATCGTCAATGTGTCGCCATCGGCAACCTTAACCACAGTCCCATGTTTCGATTGTGGAAAGTCTCTTATTCTGGGGCTGGTTGCGTTGGACTTGCTAAAAAACTGTTTGCCGAAACCTGCGATCGCGATGAGCAAAACCAGCAATGGCAATAACTTCAGAACTTTCACTGATGCTCTTCCTATTGATTGGGCAATACGCCTAGAATGCCCAAAAATTTACACCTCATGAGGTAGTGTTCTATGAAATTGCGTCAACGTTTTGCGTTAATTGGTTTGGCTTCGCTCTCGGTTCTGACCGCGATCGCTCCCGCTTTTGCCGCTCCGTTTAAAGATGCTGACGGCAACATTCACTTTCAAGATGGTCTGACCGCGAACCAAAAAGTTGAATATGAAGCCGGGGGACTGGAGCGCAAGGTAGTCGCTAACTACTGCGGTCTGTTGATCGTCCCGGTGCCAACTTCTGCTGCGATGCCTGGTTCGATCACGGTAGATGGTGCCGCTGTGGATACCTCCACCCTGCCTGTTCAATCGGTTCCCTCCTGTACGAACAACGTGCTGAAAGAAGCTCGTAGCGCCAACTTTAAGGACGCGAATGGGCGAGTGGTCTTGGTGAATAAAACTGCTGGTGTGCAAAGTACTGTCGTCTATACGGGTGTGCCTGCTGTCAAGAGTTTGACCGCTAACACCTGCGGTTATGCCCGGATTGGGAACAGCACCACCACGCCTGCCCCGGCCAGCTTCAACTATGGCGGCAGTTCTTACACCACTTCCACCCTGCCCGTCAGTATCCCCAACCGCTGTATTGACGGGAAGAAGTTCGTTTACACCCCTTAGTTTCCCTCGGTTGTTTGAGTCGTACTGAGTGTTTCAAGCCTCCAGCAATGGGGGCTTTCTTAATGGAAAGGCAGAGGGCAGCAGGCAGAGGGCAGCAGGATGAAAAGACTAATGGCAATGGCGATGGTGGCGATGGTGGGGCTGGGTGGGTGGGCACCTGGCGCGATCGCTCAAACGGTTGCTTACCGGGATGCTGAGCAAAATGTGTACTTTGATCGGTTGAAGCCTGGGGCGATTTTGGAAGTTTATTATGATGCGACGACGGCTTCAGCCCGTAATCGGTATCAAAGCGTTTGGATGTACCGTCAATCAGACCAACCCTGTACCATCCATCAACTGTTTAGCACCAAGAAGAATTTTCAGTTTTACAACCAAATCACCCTGAAATCAGTCACACCTGCTGATGTGACCTTTGCCCTATTGAGCATCCCCAGCGCTGGCACGAATCCGGCGCTGTGTAATGGTGCCAATGTTAATCTATCGCTGCCGTGGAAGGTCATTGCACCAGGAGTCCGGGCACATCGGGCTTATGTGTCGTGCTTCCGAACTGTGAGCGATCGCCATACTGGAGCGCCGATCTGTATTGGGGAGGATGTGATCAATGTGGCGGGATTGCCGGGGCCTGCTTATCAAGCCATTAGCCCGGTGTCTAAAAAACGCATGGCAAAAGTGAATGGCTGTGGCTTTGTGAAGCTGCCCAACTCTACAACGTGGGCGGCCTATGCCAATGATGTGATCACGCTGCAAGCCAGCTATCCCGACTATCAGTATTTTGGCAATTTCACCCGCGCCAATCTACCCATTAAAACCTTTGCCCAAATCCCAAAATGCTTTGATGGCAAGCGGTTCATGTATCAGCCGTAGTTTCGGCTGCGCTCAACTACCGGACGGGGCAGAAGGCAGACTTCGGCGTGAGCGCTCAGTCGAACGCGGGCAGAGGGCAGAAGGAAACTACCCGTCCTGGTCGCCGAGGACCAGAAGTTTGATTTTGGCGAGTTGGTTTCGTAATCGTGCCCATTGTCTGTAACTGTTGGCTTTCACGTTGTCCAGACTGCTCAAACTGGAGAGGTAGGAATCAGTTGAAATTTTGGTACTGTACCGATAATCAATCTGCCTGAGCTTGCCGCGAATCACTTCCCGCCGCGCGATTTCCTGAGCTACCTGAAAGTCTTTCCGAATCACATCGAAGTCTAAAACCTGCTGGGTGACGAGTTCCTTAATTTTGTCGGCAAGTTCAGCCCGTTCCTTTTCGACGGTCGCAACCTTCACTTGTAAATCCGCGATCGCAATTTGTCTCGTCTGCGCGGCGGCATCCCCACCCCCCAAGTTTCGGAAGAGGGGAACACCAATCAGCGACAGAATCTCATTCACGCCTGACAGCATGGCGCTGCCGCCTGTGAACATCCCAATCACCCGATCAATAATCCCCCGCTTCTGCGGCTCCTGGCCGGGAGTAACAACGGTGTCGAGCTTGAGCCATGCCGTCACCAGCGGTTCAAACACGCCTAAATTAATCGTCCGCTGGTTGTTCCGCCGCGCCTCCTCAATCTTCTGATTGACGATCGCAATCCGCTCATCAATGGCTTTCAGGCTATGGGAGTTTTGGACTGCCATCGCCTGCAATTGCTTGATACAAGCCTCCTGCGTCTCCAGGCAAGGCAAGTCACCGAGCATTGCTTTCCACAAATCATCATTCAGCCGCAGCTTAATCAACCGATCCAAGCTGTCTCCCGCCGGATTCAACGGGTTAACCTGCCCATCGCCCAACTGTTCCACGGCTGCGGGTGCCGGGGCTTTCTCGCCGTCCTCCTTGTCTTCGGGAGTGACTTCACCTTGGGGCGTTGGGGGTTGGGGTTTCGTAACTGGTTTAGCAGCCGGTGGCGAGGGTGGCTTAGGGAGGGGTTTCGCCTGGGCCTGAGCGCTGCCCGGAAATGATAAGGAACAACTCAACAGTAAGGGCAGTGTCAGACTGACCCACAAACTTGATGCGCTGAATCTTGCCACTGTAGGGACTCCTGACGGCTGAGAGTTGGGATAACGAGATTTCGACTTGAGACAAACGGGCTTCGAGATCCGCGATCGCACTCTGGGTTTTGAGTTCACTATCGCGAATGGCGATCGCCCGCTTCGACAGTTCTAGCGAGTGTTCATATTCTTCCCGTCGCCGCAGTTCCTTCGCCCGTGAGAGTTTGCCAACGGCTGCATTCACTTCCGCCTGAGCCTGGTTCTCTTGCCGTTGGTATTCATCCAACGCCACCAATTCATGTGCCTGAATCTCTTCCGGCACCTCTCCCGGTTCCAGGTTGGCAAGGACATCGATCTTCCGTTGTTGTTGTTCCCGTTGCCGAACCAGTTCTAGAGCCGATTGCCGCGCGGTTTCAATCCTGGCCGCTTCTTCCTGGTAATCGACCGATGGCAAGGTTTTCACTCCCGGCAGCGGGGCGTTCAGTCGCTGCCTGAGCAGGGCAATTTCGCGAATAATGCCATCTCGCTCGAAGGTCAACCGCGTCCGGTCTTTGACCTTATCGGCCACAATTTGACCTGCAATGATGATGTCTCCTTCCTTCACCTTCAAATCGTCGGGAGCTGCCAGCGTGAGCCGAATTTTGAAGCGGCCCTGAGCCTCACCAGAATCGCCCGTGATGATATTGGGAGAACTTGCAGCCGGGGAAACTGATGGAGCTTGAGCTACTGCATTACATCCGGCGCTGGCAACCGCTAATAACAGATTGAGAACCAGAAAGCTTTTCATCGTCGCACCTTGATCACGACCTGACCCTGTAATATCCAGAATTCCCGAAGCTGAGAGGAAATTTGTCCCGGTCGGGCGTTGCTGACCTCAAGCTGTCCCCCAAATACCCGCAATGAAGGGTACACACCCACGGGTGAAGTAATCCTTAAATCGCCCATCTCATCTAATAGAAGAGAGCCAGACACATAGGCGTTCTGGGGCACCCGCTTGAGCCAATCACTGACCCCTATGTCCCGTAAAGCCTGGGGTTGTGCCTGCACCGAAACGCGATCGCCAACGGTGGTCTTGACCGATGAGGGCTGAATCTGAACATCGGGCGCGTTCCCGATTTTGTACAAATTCCCATCCAGCCGGGATTCAGCCACTAAATCCCGGTCCGTCGCCTCGATGACGATGAACGTCCCCTGGACAGGTTGACTGGTCGCGACATTCTGACCCACCACATCGACCACAATCACGCGATCGCTCCCATGTTTGTTGAACATCCTGGCCGCCGTTCCCGTGTCGCTGAAGAAGGCTTTGGCAAATGATTCAGTAATGCCGCCTGCCGATGCCAGATTAATGAACACTGCCGCCAGAATCACACAAATTCCCAACACCCAATACTCAGCCGTCGAGCCACTTCGCAGCCGTGCTTTCGGATTGCCTGGAATCACCAACCTCACATTAGAAGGCCAGAAGGCAGACACCCCCGATCGCGTGAATGAGTCGGCAAACCAACCGAGAAACTGACCAATCACCAACGCTGCCCAATAGTGCCAACCCAACACCCACAACGGCGCTGCCAAGATGCCGACGATCGCTGTACTGAGGAAACTATGGGTGATGGTGCGATGGGGAAACCGATGTTCAATCACAGCTGCGATCGGAAACAAGGCCATCCCTGCAAAGGATGCCGTTGTGTCCACATCCGGCAACTGTGAACCCACCGCTGCTAATACCAAGCATCCAGGTTCCCCGGTTCCAAGTGCTGCTGATACTCCGCAAACTGCGATCGCGCAATGAGTAATACTCATCATCTTTCAATACCACCCACCTACGAAGGAACCAACCTACCAACCCATCACCCCAAAAAGACTCGCAAGCCACTCACCACACTAAAAGCCTCGCCCCATCGTTGAAATTCGCGATCGTAGTACCCATTTCGTTCGCTCATGCGAGTGTTTTTGGGAGTGTTTCACTTTTTTTTGATTTAACGGTTTCCGTCCGGGTTAAATGGAGACTCAAAAAAATTTAAAAGTTTTTGTATCAGATGTTGATACAAAAGCAGGGAACCGCCTACAGCCTGCGTCCGCCCCGATTCGCGGCATACAGAATCATCCGAATTGCCAGCGCCGCTAGAGTCAGCAGACCGCCGAGGATGTAAAGCGCCTTGTCGCCCATCCCCAAGCCGATCATCCGCACCGTCCCCAGTCCCAACAGCCCCACCAGGAAGAGGGGTGTACCGTCCACATAGCGGTAATGGTCAGCCGATTTGTCGTCGGTGAGTCCGAGTAGTGACTCAGAAACCAGCCGCTTCGCGACCGCCGGATTGCTGCCCGACTTAGACGAGAGTTCGGCTAACTCCCGCACCGATAGCCTGATGTTCTGCTGCTCTGCTTCGGCGCGAATCAGGTTGCGGATTTCCTGTTCTGCGATCGCTTTCAATTCCAGCACTGGCAGTTTCGTAAAGATGTCCTTCGGCGCGGGTTGCCAGCCCAACAGGAGGAGCAAAACCCCGGCTCTGAAACAGTCCTCCAGCCAGTACCGTAAGGCCGCACTCCAACGGTGGGCATCGTCAGCGATGAGACAATGCTTTGCCCGTGAGAGTCGTTCCAGGATGTCGGCTCTTAGTTGGGTGGCGGTCTTGTTCTTCTGCCTGCCGTTGTCGTCCTCAATGTAGGGCAACACTCCCACCTGATCACAGAGTTCCTTCAGCAAGTCGATCGCACTGCCCGAATATTTCACCATCCCGACCGTGTAGCCCTCCGCCATCAGCCGCGATCGCACAGTGATGCCGAGGGTGGTCTTTCCGCTGCCAGGTTCCCCCAACACCAGCAACCCCTCACCCGATAACAACGCCTCTGCGATCGCCGTGGCTTCCTGCTCCCTCATGCTGCCGCTGCCAGGTGTCGGGCTTTCTTCCAGGCCGAGACAACGCGCTTCGAGCAACCTTTTCCGGTCTGACTCTCCACATAACCCATCATTGCCGCATAGGTGGTGATCCCCTGCTGCCATGCTTCATCGAGCAACCCTTCGACCAACTGCGATCGCGACAGTTTTGCGGGCGGGCCTTCGGTGGCTTCCTCGGTGCCTGCTTCAATCAGTGCCCAGCCTGCCGGGGCGGGTTCTTCCGCCTGGAGCAGTTCAGCCGTAACGATGATCGCCGGAACTTCTGAAATTTCTGAAATTTCCAAAACTTCTACAACGGGTTCAGATACCGAAATTTCTAGAAATTCTGGAACTTCCACCAGCGTCACTGGGGCTTGTTGAATTCGTGCCAGAACGTCCTGTGATTGGGCTTCCAATAGCCTGAAAGATTCCTCAGCCCTGGTGATGATCTCTCGCTCGGTGGGGGTGAGCTGTTCTGGGGTAATCAGGTTTGGGGAAATGGTCTGTTTTGACCGGGGAGGTGGGATTTCTTGGAGCAGGGCGTTAGCTGCATTCAATAGCCACTTGAGCAGGAACATAAGTTTTACTCTTCACAAACTTCGTTCCTACTGGTACCGACCAAGCAATGAGCAAACAAACGGTACTGACCCCGATTTTTTGGATGAAGGAAGTGCGAAGTCGATAGACTCTCTTGCCATTGGTACTGATACTCGACGAAATCACCCCCTCAATACACAGGTTCTTCGTCTGCCGTCGTACCTGTTCATACGTCAATCCTGAACGTTGGCTCAATTCCTCGCGGCTTAAATCCTCATTCGCATCAAAACACTTGACTAATTGCGATCGCGTAACCTGCCCCTGGTTCGTAGTCTGGTACTGAGAAATCATAGTTGACAAATCAGTGAAAGTCTGCTCTTCCAGTATTCACGGGCTTTCTGATTTTTCTCTTAGTGATACTGCTAGTTCCTTAACTCTCTGCTTGCATCTGTACGTTATTTCTC
>JAIXUR010000062.1 GCA_027483425.1 Cyanobacteriota bacterium
CGCGCCATCAGGATATTTTTCCAAAAACGGGGAATAACGGGGCGATGACGATGGGACTATATAAAGGTAATTGAGGCGGCTCTGAGGGGATAGGGCGGAGAAAGCATTATTGAAATTTATCAATCAGTAATGGAAAGCAAATTGTATTTAATCAATCCACCCCTTTCTTTTTGATCCAATCATTGGTTAAACTCTATTGTAGATAGGCTTAAGTCTATTTAGTTGAATTATGGATTGACATAAGTCAATCAGGCGTTGGCACCTTGGGACTGTGTGAGATCCATCGCCGTTGCCCGCCTAGCACCGATTTCAGTCTCCTGTTTGCCCCCTGTTTGCCCGAGGATGCCCTGACTATGACACCAATTCTGGTTCAAACCAGCTGGCTGATTCCCCTGTATCCGATGCTAGGGGTTTTGATGACCATTCCATGGTTGCCAGCGATGATCCGCAGCACTGGGCCACGCCCGGCCGGATACGTCAATATTGTCACCACGACCCTGGCCCTGATCCACAGCCTGCTGGCGTTTGCAGCCTTTTGGGGCAAGTCATCACCCCAGTTTTTCTTTGCCCCCTGGCTACAGGTGTCGGGGCTCGATCTCACCATTCCCCTGGAGGCATCAGCCATTACCCTAGGGGCCTGCGTGCTGATTACCGGTCTCAACCTCGTGGCCCAGATCTATGCCGTGGGCTATTTGGAGATGGACTGGGGCTGGGGCCGCTTTTTCGCCATGATGGGCCTGTTTGAAGCGGGGTTGTGCGCTCTGGTGCTGTGCAACTCCCTCTTGTTTTCCTACATGCTGCTGGAGATTTTAACCCTGGGAACCTACCTGTTGGTGGGCTTTTGGTACAACCAATCCCTGGTGGTGACCGGGGCTCGGGATGCCTTTTTAACCAAGCGAGTAGGTGACCTGGTGCTGCTGATGGCGGTGCTGGCTATCTACCCCCTGGCCCACACCTGGGACTATCGAGAGCTGGCGGTCTGGGCCCAAACCGCTCAGGTTGACCCCAGCCTAATGGCGTTGCTAGGGATTGGCCTGATCGCTGGCCCCATGAGCAAGTGCGCCCAGTTTCCCCTCCACCTATGGCTCGATGAAGCCATGGAAGGCCCGTTGCCTAGCACCATTCTGCGCAATGCCGTGATCGTAACCACCGGGATCTGGGTCTTGGTGAAGCTGGAGCCGGTGATTGCGCTGTCGTCCACGGCGTCGGCCTTTACGATCGCGGTGGGTGCCGTCACGGCGATCGGGGCCACGCTGATCTCCATCGCTCAAATTGACATTAAGCGGGTGCTATCCTACCTCAGCAGCGCCTACATGGGGCTGATGTTTATTGCCATTGGGGCTCACCAGCCCGGTGCCGCTCTGCTGCTGGCCCTGGTTTATGCCCTGGCCATGGCCACCCTGGTGATGGGGGCCGGCTCGATCATTGCTAACGTCATTACCCAGGACCTGACTCAGATGGGAGGGTTGTGGAATCGTCGCCCCGTGACCGCCATGGCACTGATTACCGGCGCGGCGGGTCTGGTGGCGCTTCCTCCCCTGGGTGGTTTTTGGGCCATGCTCACCCTGGTTTCAGGGCTGTGGGATAGCCAGCGAGGGCTGCTGGTCGCCATTGTGCTGCTGGTGAACTGGCTGGCGGCCTTTAGCCTGGCTCGCATGGCGGGTTTGATTTTTGCGGGCAGCACCCAGCAGATGACCATCCGTTCCCCCGAGCCGATCTGGCTGATCGTCCTACCGACGGCCCTGGTGGCTGGGTTCACCCTTCACCTGCCCTTGGTCATGGCGCAGCTCAACCTGCTGCCGGCCTGGGCTGACATCAGCCAGGATATGGCCCTGCTGCTCACCTGGTCGAGCCTATTGGGCGCGGCGGTGGGCACCCTGCTCTACGTCAATCGAGTGGTCGAGAACCCAGCTGGCTTGGTTCAAAAGCCGCTGCAAAACCTGCTGGCCTACGATTTTTACACCCCCAAGATCTATCAAAATACCTTTGTCCTGGGCATCGATCTGCTGTCGCGATTGACTGACTGGCTCGATCGCTACGTGGTCGATGGTCTAGTCAATGCAGTGGGGCTGGCCTCTCTCTTTGGGGGCGAAACCCTCAAGTACGGCAACAACGGTCAGCTTCAGTTCTATGTGCTGACCATTGCCCTGGGCGTGGCCGGACTCGGTGTTTTGATGAACTGGTCGGCTCTGTCGGCGTTGTTTTAGGGCATGGGGGCGTTGGTTTTGCTTTGATTGGGACCACACTCCGGTCATGACCGATCGCTTATATGTGAATGATTGCTTTTGTTGGGGGTCGTGGGTCGCGCCTTTAGGTTGATTGTTTTTAGCCAGTTCTGGGGCGCTTGACCCACGCTACGGACCCACCCACATACCCATATACCCGATGCTGGGCAGACACTTGGGTCTGCCCCTACCCCTCCATCCACCCACTCACCCATCCACTTACCCACGATGCTCACTCCACTCCTACTCATTCCGCTGATTGGTGCGATCGCAATCGGCTGCTGGCCTGGCCTCTCTAGCCAGCAGGCCCGAAACGGAGCCCTGGTTGTGTCGGGCCTGGCCCTGCTGTGGACAATCTGGCTGTTTACTCAGTTTGATCTGTCCATGGGCGGCTTTCAGTTCCACGAATTTTTGCCCTGGCTGCCGGGTCTGGGCCTCAATTATGAACTCAGTTTGGATGGCCTGTCGCTGCTGATGGTGGCCCTCAACAGCCTGATTACCTGGATCGCCCTTTGGAGTAGCTCCCCGGAGATTGAACGACCTCGGATGTTTTATAGCCTGATGCTGCTGGTCAGCAGTGGGGCGGCGGGGGCGTTTGTGGCCCAAAACCTGATGCTGTTCTTTTTGCTCTACGAAATTGAGCTGGTGCCCCTGTACCTGCTGATTGCCATCTGGGGCGGTGACAAGAAAAGCTACGCGGCCACCAAGTTTTTGCTCTATACCGCCCTGTCGGGGGCGCTGATGCTGGCCGGGTTTCTGGGTACCGTGTGGCTCAGCGGGGCAAAAGACTTTACCTACCACGGGGTGATGGGTCACAGCTTACCGATGGGGTGGCAGTTTGTGCTGCTGGGGCTGCTGCTGGTGGCCTTTGGGATCAAAATTCCTCTGGTTCCCTTCCACACCTGGCTGCCGGATACCTACGTTTCCGCCAGTACTCCGGTGGTGATGATGCTGGGCGGGGTGCTGGCTAAGCTGGGCACCTACGGGTTGCTGCGGTTTGGCCTGGGCCTGTTTCCCGATGCCTGGGCCGAACTGTCGCCCTACCTGGCGGTGTGGGCGGCGGTGAGCGTACTCTACGGGGCGGTGACGGCGATCGCCCAGAAAGATATCAAACGCATGGTGGCCTACAGCTCCATTGGCCACATGGGCTACGTGCTGTTGGGCAGTGCCGCCATGACCGACCTGGCCCTGACCGGGGCCGTCAGTCAGATGGTCTCCCACGGCATTATTCTCGCGCTGCTCTTTCACCTGGTGGGGGTAATTGAAACCAAAGTCGGCACCCGCGACCTGGATGTCCTCAATGGTTTGATGAACCCGATTCGGGGGCTACCGATGATCAGCGCCATGCTGGTGTTGGGGGGCATGGCCAGTGCGGGTATTCCGGGTCTGGTCGGGTTTGTGACGGAGTTTTTGGTGTTCCAAGGCAGCTACGCGGTGTACCCCATCCAAACCCTGGTGGGGGTGATTGGCACCGGCCTCACGGCGGTCTACTTTGTCATTTTGCTCAACCGCACCTGCTTTGGCCGGTTGGATAATGCGATCTCCTACTTCCCCAAGGTCACCCTCTCCGAAAAGGTGCCCGCCTACGTACTGGGCTTGCTCATTCTGTTCCTCGGTATTCAGCCCACCTGGCTGGTGAAGTGGAGCGAACCGACCGCCGCCGCGATGATCGCCGCCATTCCAGTCATGAATGTCCCTGGCATGACGACGGAGGTGGTCGCCGACGAGGTGATCGAGCAGGAGGTTTTAGAGCTGAAGGATGTGGTCGATAACGGTATCGCCACCGCGCCCCGACTCTACAGCGTCGCGGCTCTGCCATCCTTACCGTGACGCCTGGGCTGCCATGGAGCGCCTAGAGATCCATGGCAGCGGCCATCTATGGTTGATCGGTTGGCAGGAGGAGACTAAATCAAGGTCCAAATTTCTTCGGGGACTAGCTTGTGGGGGCCAGAGCGGAGGTCTTCTAGGGAACGCCAAACGGCTTTGAATTGTCGCTGACCTTCCACCCCATCCAGGCTCTCGCGTTGATAGATTGTCTCATCCACAAATCGCCCGTCGTAGACAAACACCAGCTCGTGGCCCGGCTCGCCCTCGTAGATAAAGATGTTCTCTACTATGCCC
>JAIXUR010000609.1 GCA_027483425.1 Cyanobacteriota bacterium
TACCTGGGGCAAACCTTTTCAAACAACCTCTAAGGCAGATATTTGACCTACTACTGCCATTAACTCAATTATCTCCTGGTTCTCGACGTTGGATATGCACATGGAGTCACAGCTTACTACGCAGGTTGCTATGCAGGACAATGATCCCTCGGTTGAGCAGGGTTTACTTCCCAGCGACCTTGGGGATACTACGTTGCTGGAAGTTAAGCAGGATACTCTGCTAGAAATTAAGCAGGAGCCGACCCCTCCGGTATCTGAAGCGGCTCAGACCGTTCCACCCGAGGATGTCAAGCAGCTGTATCGACAGTTTCGTAAGGTCGCCCTAGAGTCTACGGCCCGCGAACTGCGTAGACAGCAGTACGAACGTATTCAAAACCAGGTCGAGATCCTTAATATTCCCATCGACAATATGTCGGTGCATGACTTCTTAAGTCGACTCAAGCGGGGCGTGGTATTTACCCCCAACGTTGACCACCTGATGAAGCTTCAGACCGATATGGACTTTGTCAAGGCCTACAGCCAGGCCGACTATCGCGTCTGCGACAGTCAGGTTTTAATGTACGCCTCTAAGTTCTTGGGCACCCCCATTAAAGCCAAGATATCGGGTTCTGATCTGTTCCCCATGTTCTGTGAGCACCACCGCTATAACGAGCAGATCAAGATTTTCCTCATGGGCGGGGCTGACGGGGTGGCCGCTAGGGCTATGGAGCGCATCAATGCTCGCATTGGTCGCCCGATCATTGTGCAGGCCCATTCACCCTCCTTTGGCTTTGAGCAAAACGATGCCGAGTGCGAACGAATTTTGGCCATGATTCGCCAGTCTCCCGCCAATGTGCTGGTGGTGGGGGTGGGGGCACCCAAGCAGGAGAAGTGGATTGCCAAGTATCGAGATCAGCTGCCCTCCATCGATATTTTTCTGGCGGTGGGGGCCGCGATTGATTTTGAAGCGGGCAATAAACCTCGTGCTCCAGAACTGATCAGCAAACTGGGCCTAGAGTGGCTCTACCGGTTGAGTACCGAGCCTCGCCGTCTGTGGAAACGCTACTTGTTAGATGATTTCCCCTTTCTGTGGCTGGTCGTCAAGCAGAAATTCACCCGCCGTTAGCATGGTCTAAGAAAAGACCTCATCTAGGAACTGGATGAGGTCTTTCCTTCGGTGGAATACGCTTCAGCCAACGTCTACCCAGGGGGTGAGCGCTCTAGGGCTACAGTTCGCCGCAGTCGGCAATGACCACAGGTTCAGAGGTTTGACCGCTGCGGCTGCCCACTTGCTCCATGGTGCTGACCACGTCCATGCCCTCGACTACGCGGCCAAAGACGACGTGTTTACCGTCGAGCCAGGGCGTAGACACGGTCGTTAAGAAGAACTGCGACCCGTTGGTGTTGGGGCCAGCATTGGCCATGCTCAGCAACCCTGGGGTGTCGTGCTTAAGAATGAAGTTTTCGTCGGCAAATTTAGTGCCGTAGATCGACTCGCCACCGGTACCATTGCCACGGGTAAAGTCGCCCCCCTGGCACATGAACTCGGGAATGATGCGGTGAAAGCTAGAGCCTTTGAAGTGCAGGGGCTGGTTGGTGGTAGCCATTCCCTTTTCGCCTGTACAGAGGGCGCGGAAGTTCTCGGCGGTCTTGGGAGCGACATCGGCCTGCAGTTCCATGACGATGCGGCCCGCCGGTACGCCACCAATGGTGATATCAAAAAATACTCTGGGATTGGTTGTTTCAGTCATAGCTAGTGCTTAAGGTGCAAGACGCAGGGGTTAACCTTTGCCATTAACCCACAGTTTGGGCCAGGTGAATACCTCCTAGGGGTACTAGGGACGGCCCCACTCTAGGTGGCGAATAGCAGGCTGGCCCGCTGTGGCCTCGACAATAACGTTGACGGCTTCTGAGTAGCCATCGCCTGCGATCGCCACGTAGGCCCAGCCCAGATCCGTGGGGCGCTGCTCGGGCAACTGCCACTGTTCCAGGGTGATGATCAGCTCCACATCGGTGGGTGGCCCATCGCCGTACTCAATCATGCGTTCAAACTCTGCGCGCAGGCGATCGGGCGTCAGGTCTGGGCGGAGTTCTGCCGACAGCAGGGTATGGGCTTGGTCAAAATCACCAGCAACCAGGGCATTGGCAAACCGCACCGCTAACTGCGCGTAGGGAGCTTCGTGGTTACATTCCATCGCTGAGAGTACCTCCGATGTAGCAAAATATCCCTGGGTTCTTTGAGAACCCAGGGATATAATCTTGGGACTAATCCACCCCCTCGATCGGTGCAAAGCCCTGGCGCTGGACGTTTTCGCTGACGTGGCGGGGCTCGAGAAATTGCAGCAGGTAGTCGGGCCCACCCGCCTTGGAGCCCACCCCCGACATCTTGAAGCCGCCGAAGGGCTGGCGGGAGACGATCGCCCCGGTGATCCCCCGGTTGATATAGATATTACCCACGGCAAACTCATTCTGCACCCGCTCAATGTGGGAGGGGGTGCGGGAATAGAGGCCGCCGGTCAAGCCATAGTCGGTGTCGTTGGCGATGCGCAGGGCGTCATCAAAATCCTTCGCCTTGATCACCGCCAGGACGGGGCCAAAGATTTCTTCCTGGGCGATCGCCGCATCGGGCTTCACATCGGTAAACACCGTCGGGCCCACGAAGTAGCCATCGGCGGGTGTAGGCATCTCCAGGGCCAGGGTGGCTTCGGCCTTACCTTTCTCGATGTACGCTTTAATGTTGGCCTGGGCGTTGGCGTCGATAACGGGGCCAACCTTGGTGCTGGGTTTCACCGCTTCCCCCACGTTGAGGGAGCGGGTGGCTTCCACCAGGCGGTGTACAAAGGTGTCGTACACCGACGCCACCACAATGGCGCGGGAGCAGGCTGAGCACTTCTGGCCGCTGAAGCCAAAGGCGGAGTAGACCACGCCTTGGACAGCCTGATCCAGATCGGCGCTTTCGTCGATGATGATGCCGTTTTTGCCGCCCATTTCAGCAATCACCCGCTTCAGGTGGCGCTGACCCGGTCGCCATTGGGCGGCTTCAGCATAGATGCGGCAGCCCACCTCGCGGGAGCCGGTGAAGGCGATCATATGGATATCGGGGTGATTGACCAGGTGCGCCCCCACGGTGGAGCCTCGGGCCGGCAGGTACTGGAACACGCCGGGAGGCATACCGGCTTCGATCAGAATTTCCGCTAGTTTGGCCGCGATCACTGCCGAGTTTTCGGCGGGCTTGAGGATGGTGCAGTTGCCGGTGACTAGGGCGGCGACGGTCATCCCCGTGGCGATCGCCAGGGGAAAGTTCCAGGGCGAAATCACCACCGCAATACCGCGGGGGAAGTAGCGATAACGGTTGGTCTCACCCGGATAGTCGTAGGCGTGGCCCCCATCGAGCCGCTCCATTTCGTCGGCGTAGTAGCGGCAAAAATCGATCGCTTCTGAGACTTCGGGATCGGCCTGGCCCAGGGGTTTGCCTACTTCATAGACCATCCAGGCATTGAGTTCGTGGCGACGCTCCTCCATCAGCTCAGCGGCGCGGCGCAAAATGGCCCCCCGGGCTTTGGCCGAGGTGGCGGCCCAGGCGGGAAAGGCGGCTTTGGCGGCGGCGATCGCCCTATCTGCCTGCTTCTGGCTGGCCAGCCCCAGTTTTCCCACCAATTCCGCTGGCTTAGAGGGATTCACCGAGTCCACCGTCACCTCCGTATCGACCGCCTCGCCGTTGATGATGGGGTTGTAGCGCCGACCCAGCTGAGCGTGAACGGTCTTGAGGGCGGCGATCGCCTGGGATCGCTTCGTCGCCACCGCAAAGTCGATATCGGCCGCGTTGGGGAACGGAACGACATGGGGTTCAGGCTCTGCGCCCTCCCTGTCTTCCGCCGCGAATTCTGGGGCCGCTAGCAGGGTCTCTAGGGGTACATCCTCCTGGTTCTGTCGCAGGAAAGAGCTATTGGCAGTGTTCTCCAGCAGGCGACGGATCAGGTACGACATCCCCGGAATCAGCTCGCCGAAGGGAGCATAGACCCGCACCCGATAGCCCTGGTCGGCTAGGGTTTTGGCCAGCTTGTCGGCCATGCCGTAGAGCACCTGAAGCTCAATGTTACGGCGGGGGATATTGAGCTCGTTGGCGATCGCCATGGCGTGGGCCTGGGATCGCACGTTATGACTGCCAATTGCCGCGTACAGGTACGGGTGGTTTTCCAGCAGCAGCCGGGTCATGCGCTCGTAGTTGGCATCGGTGGACACTTTCTGGCTGTAGACCGGGCTAGGCCAGCCGTTCTGCCGAGCGGTAATGGTCTCCTGATCCCAGTAGGCCCCTTTCACCAGGCGCACGGTGACGGGGGTGCCCCGGTTTTTGGCCCAAATCACCAGGTCTTTCAGATCGTTGTAGCTGTCCCGCAAGTAGGCCTGCAGGGTTACCCCCAGGTTATCGCGCTGGCGAAACTCTGCCTCCATCAAAATGTCTTTGAGAATGGCGAGGGTCAGGGCCTTATAGCGGTACTGCTCCATGTCAAAGTGGACGGCGACCCCGAGCTCCTGGGCGCGGCGCAGCAGGGTGCGAATATGCTCGCTGACTTGGGCCCGGCTGCCCTCGGCATCCAGCGGATCAAACTGAGAGTAGAAGGCGGTCAGCTTAACGGAGACCTGCACCTTGGACAGCGGTTTACCGTCGGCTAGGTCAATGGCGTCCACGGTCTTCCAGGACTGGGCCGCCGCCGATAGTTGCTCCATCAGATCCAGGTAGCGCTGGAGGTAGGCCTGGGCCTCCGCCTCGGTAATCACTGCTTCACCGAGCAGATCCAT
The DNA here is from genome assembly GCA_027483425.1 of Cyanobacteriota bacterium. Lineage (GTDB taxonomy): Bacteria > Cyanobacteriota > Cyanobacteriia > Phormidesmidales > Phormidesmidaceae > Nodosilinea. The sequence continues at coordinate 4,780 of JAIXUR010000609.1, forward strand.
GGTGAAGGTGAGCTTATCCTTCCGCATTCGCTCGATCGCCTTGATCGCCTTCTCGATGGTGTCGCCGGAAATATAGCGATAAGCAAGGGTTTCCA
>JAIXUR010000629.1 GCA_027483425.1 Cyanobacteriota bacterium
GTCCTCTAAGGGAGGGCTCAATTCAGGAGTCAGGAGTCAGGAGTCAGGAGCCAGAATTACGTTCTTACCAAATCCGAGTCACATAACCCCGATTCGAAACCGATGCCTCGTAGGGAGCATTGCAGTGCAATGCCCCTACAAACCGGGGGTATACAGATAGGATTTGGTATAACCTGGCTTCTGAAGGCTGGCTCCTAGCCGGGGTGAAATCGTAAGTGAGCAAAACGCCATGCAGATCACAGTAGACCGCAGCGGTGGTTTCACCGGCCTGCCCTTAACCATCACCGTCGATACCGCCGATCTATCGCCGGATCAGGCGGCGCAACTGCGCGGTCTAGTTGAGGCGGTAGACTTCTTTCACCTGCCAGCAACGACATCCGAGCCGCCCCAGCCCGACCGGTTTGACTATGAGATCACGGTCCAGGAGGGCGATCGCACCCACACCCTCACCGTCGGAGAGGCCGCCATACCAGAGCCCCTCAGGCCGCTCCTGACCTGGATCATGGCCACCAGACGGTCAGAGCGCTAGGGCCCAACGGGTGGCCAGCCACCTCTCAGCAATGACTTAGCGAAATGTAGCCATTGAGTGATGCATTCAATTCCAAAACGCGGGTATACTGCAACACATCGTTACGCAGCATACATTGTTTATGGAACTCGTTAACCGTCACCGTCCCCATCGGGCGGTTGTTCGCTGTAAGGCCAAAATGCAGCTCATGGAAGCGACGGCTGATTCCTTCGATTGGGATGAACCCTTTGACGAAACTCTCTTTGGAGAGCTAGCCACCGATCTGTTTCAGTCAAGCCAGTATCGGATATTCTTCGAACGATGCCATTCTAAACAGGAAGTCCAGGCCGTAGAAGATCGACTGGCCCAGGACCTAGCCGATACCTACATGAGCATCTTAAAACGTCACCAAGATCCAGTTGTTCAGAGTCTGAATGCGCTGTTGTAAGGAGATTGGGTTGACGCATGTTTCACCAAACGTGCGTCAACCTTTGGGCAGCGGGGCCGGGGGCTAAGGCTCAGCCCCTAGCTGCCCCGGTAGGTACTGTAGGACCAGGGTGACACCAGCAAAGGCACATGGTAGTTGCCATTAGGGTCAGCCACCGTAAAGCGCACCGGAATTTGATCTAAAAACGGCGGCTCAGACAGGGCCGCGCCAGACTTCGCGAAATAGGCCGCCACATCAAAGGTGATCTCGTAGGTACCCTTGTGCAGCTCATCTCCCTCGAGCAGGGGTTCGTCGGGGCGACCATCGTCGTTGGTTTCGATCGTTTTGAGCGCCGTCTTGATATCGGCTTCTTTATTAATGGCCCAGACTGTGAGCCGCAGAGAGGCAGCGGGCTTACCCAGGGCTGTATCTAGAATGTGGGTGGTAAGTCGGCCCATTGTGATGAGGAACTATGCGGAAGAACTACAGTCAAAGCATATAGTAAGCCATCAACTTCATGGGCCACAAGCAGCACAATCTGCACAAATTAGCTTAAAATCACACCTTCCGACTTTTGGGTCCATGGTTGATAATAGGGGATCTACAGTCCGATCATCCCCCCGCATCCCATGGCCAGTGCTTTTCTCCAGCGTCTCCACAGCCCCGATCGCCCGGTTATTGTGTTCGACGGTGCCATGGGCACCAACCTACAGGTGCAAAACCTGACAGCGGAGGACTTTGGTGGCCCCGAGTACGAAGGCTGTAATGAGTACCTGGTGTTCACCAATCCCCAGGCGGTCGAAATCGTGCACCGGGGGTTTTTAGCCGCTGGGGCCGACGTGATTGAAACCGATACCTTTGGCGGCACCTCCATTGTGCTGGCAGAGTACGACCTAGCGGATCGGGCCTACGAGCTGAATAAAACCGCCGCCGCCCTGGCCCGCCGCGTGGCCGACGAATTTTCTACCCCCGACCAGCCCCGCTTTGTCGCCGGATCCATGGGGCCAGGCACCAAGCTGCCCACCCTGGGCCACATCGACTTTGATACCCTCAAGGCCGCCTACGTGGAGCAGGCCCGTGGCCTGATCGACGGCGGCGCAGACCTAATGCTGGTGGAAACCTGCCAGGACGTGTTGCAAATTAAAGCCGCCCTCAACGGCATCGAGGAGGCCTTTACCGCGACGGGCCAGCGCCTGCCCCTGATGGTCTCGGTCACCATGGAGCAGCAGGGCACCATGCTGGTCGGCACCGAAATGGCCGCCGCCCTGGCGATCCTAGAACCCTACCCGATCGATATCTTGGGCCTCAACTGCGCCACCGGCCCCGACCTGATGAAGGACCACGTCCGGCACCTGGCGGAGCAGTCCCCCTTTGTGATCTCCTGCATCCCCAACGCCGGACTGCCCGAAAATGTGGGCGGCAATGCGGTCTACCACCTCACCCCGATGGAGCTGCGGATGTCGCTGATGCACTTCGTCGAAGACCTGGGGGTGCAGGTGATCGGCGGCTGCTGCGGCACCCGGCCCGAGCACATCGCCCAACTGGCGGAGTTGGCGAAGGATCTGCGACCGAAGGAAAGACCCGTTCGAGGCAGTTGGCAACAGGGAGATCTAGTACTTGGCCAAACTTCAAAATTCAAACTTCAAAATTCAAACTCCACCCTCCCCGATCCTCGCCCGGCCCTCAACTACACCCCCGCCGCCGCCTCGATCTACAGCCTCCAACCCTACGACCAAGACAACTCGTTCTTGATCGTGGGGGAACGGCTGAACGCCAGCGGCTCAAAAATGTGCCGCGATCTGCTGAACGCGGAGGATTGGGATGGGCTGGGTGCCCTGGCGCGATCGCAGGTAAAAGAGGGAGCCCACATTCTGGATGTGAACGTCGACTACGTGGGCCGCGACGGCGAGCGCGACATGCACGAGCTGGTGTCGCGCCTGGTCACCAATGTCACCCTGCCGCTGATGCTCGACTCCACCGAGTGGCAAAAGATGGAGGCGGGGCTGAAGGTGGCCGGGGGCAAGTGCATTCTCAACTCCACCAACTACGAAGATGGCGACGAGCGCTTCTTTAAGGTGCTGGAGCTGGCCAAACGCTATGGGGCCGGTATCGTGGTCGGCACCATTGACGAAGACGGCATGGCCCGCACCGCTGCGCAAAAGTTTGCGATCGCCCAGCGCGCCTACCGAGATATCTTGACCTACGGCATTCCGGCCCACGAGATCTTCTTTGACACCCTGGCCCTGCCGATCTCCACGGGCATTGAAGAAGACCGCGTCAACGGCAAGGAAACCATCGAGTCGATTCGCCTGATTCGCGAACACCTGCCCGGCAGCCACATCATGCTGGGGGTCTCAAACGTCTCCTTTGGCCTCAGCCCGGTGGCTCGGGTCACCCTCAACTCGGTCTTTCTCCACGAGGCCATGCAGGCGGGGCTCGACGGGGCGATCGTCAGCGCCGCCAAGATTTTGCCCCTGGCCAAGATCGCCCCCGACCACCAGCAGGTCTGTCGCGACCTGATCTACGATCGCCGCCAGTTTGACGGCGACATTGTCACCTATGACCCGCTGACGAAGCTCACCACCCTGTTTGAGGGCAAGAGCCTGAAGAAAAAAGAGGCGATCGCCAAGGATCTGCCCATCGACGAGCAGCTCAAGCAGCACATCATCGACGGCGAACGCATTGGCCTCGACGATGCCCTCGCCAAGGCGCTAGACACCTACCCACCGCTGGAAATCATCAACACCTTTTTGCTCGACGGCATGAAGGTGGTGGGCGAACTGTTTGGCTCGGGGCAAATGCAGCTGCCCTTTGTGCTGCAATCGGCCCAAACCATGAAAGCCGCCGTCGCCTACCTGGAGCCCTACATGGAAAAAGCCGACAGCGACGGCTCCGGCAAAGGCACCTTCATCATCGCCACGGTCAAGGGCGATGTCCATGACATCGGCAAAAACCTGGTGGATATCATTCTGTCGAACAACGGCTACAAGGTGATCAACCTGGGCATCAAACAGCCCGTGGAAGCCATCATCCAGGCCTACCGCGAGCACCACGCCGACTGCATTGCCATGAGCGGTCTGCTGGTCAAATCGACCGCCTTCATGAAAGACAATCTAGAAACCTTCAACCAGGAAGGCATCACCGTCCCGGTCATTCTCGGCGGCGCGGCCCTGACGCCCAAATTTGTCCACGACGACTGCCAACGCACCTACAACGGTCGCGTCGTCTACGGCAAAGACGCCTTCTCCGATCTGCACTTTATGGACAAGCTCATGCCCGCCAAGGCAGCGGCAAATTGGGATGATTTGAGGGGGTTTTTGGATGAAGAAGAGGTCAGTGAAGATTCGGTTCAAAGTTCAAAATTAGACGTTCGAAATGGGGAGGAGGCCCGCCCTTCCGAGGAGGGGACGGATGCTCTAGACAGCCAAAATCCAAAATCCAAAATCCAAAATCCCCCAGACACGACCCGTTCTGACGCCGTGGATCCTGGTATTCCCCGTCCTACGCCGCCCTTCTGGGGCACCCGCGTGCTCAACCCGGCGGATATTCCCCTAGACGAGGTGTTTGAGTACCTGGACTTGCAGGCGCTGTTTGTGGGTCAGTGGCAGTTTCGCAAACCCCAGGAGCAGTCACGGGAGGAGTACGATGCATTTCTACAAGACACCGTGCACCCGATTTTGGACACCTGGAGGCAGCGAATTCTCTCAGACAACCTGCTCCATCCCCA
>JAIXUR010000398.1 GCA_027483425.1 Cyanobacteriota bacterium
GACCCTGGCGTTAATCGCAATTTTGCACCGACGGCTGCGGGGGCTACCGTTGATGGAGTGGGGTGGCGCGATCGCCCTCCTCACCCTGCTCAGCTTCATCGCCGGAACCGCCGCCTGGGGGACGCTCCAGGGCCTCGAAACCTGGCTCGGCACCGAGGGCATTGGCGTGCTGCTGATGCAACTGCTGATTCCTGGCGGAGTTGGCCTGGTGATCTTCGCCGTTGGAGCCTTTCTGCTGCCGATACCTGAGACCAAGCAGTTGGCCGCGCGGATTCGGGAACGCGTGGGGCGGTAGGGGAGGGGGTGGGTGGGATGGGCATTTTGAATTCTGAATTTTGAACATTGCATAATGGAAGTACGCTTGCAGCGATAGGATGCAGATGATGGCAGATCCGATCACCCTTGACGATATTTATGCCCTATTCCAAACCTCCCAGGCCGAGGCTGACCGCCGCTTCGCAGAAGCCGATCGCCGTGCTGCTGAATCTAACGTTGAGGCCGACCGCCGGGCTGCTGAAGCAGCCCGATCAATGGAAGAACTGAGGCGTCTTGTCGACAACACGACTCGATCCGTAGACGGGCTCACCACTCGCTGGGGGCAGTTTGTTGAAAATCTAGTCGAGCCTTCGGTAGTACGTCTCTTTCGCGAGCGGGGTATAGAGGTGCAAGAAACCTCTCGCCGGGTGAAGTCGCAGCGCCCTGGAGCCGAGATGGAAATCGACATCTTAGCTATCAATGGCGATGTCGCTGTGGCGGTGGAAGTCAAGTCGCGGCTATCTCACCAGGATGTGGAGCATTTTTTAGGCTGTCTGCGGCGATTCAAGCAATCGTTTCCTCACTACACTGACTATCAAATTTACGGTGCTGTAGCCGGTATCGAAATTGACGAAGGGGTAGACCGCTTCGCCTATCAGCGGGGACTGTTTGTCATTAAGCAAACTGGCGACACCGTGATGATTGCCAACAACTCAACCTTTCAGCCCACAGCCTGGTAAAACCTATGGTGACGGCAGCACCCGTCGATCGAGAGGCCGCGCTACAGGAGATTCGCACCGGACTGCGCCGGGGGCAGCAGGCCTTGGCCGACTGGCAGGGGGGACAGTTGGCGGTGTCGGCGGTGCCGGGCTCGGGCAAATCCACAGGCATGGCGGCGGCGGCGGCGATCGCGATCGCCCGCCACCAGCTCCACCTCAACCGCCAGCTGGTGCTGGTCACCTTTACGCGATCGGCGGCGGCCAACCTCAAGGCCAAGGTGCGGGGCCACCTCCGACAGTTGGGCCTGGCCCAAACCAGCTTTACCGTCTCCACCCTACACGGGCTAGCCCTGACCATTGCCAGCCGTAACCCCGAACTCTCCAACCTCAACCTCGAAACCCTCACCCTGGTCTCCCCCACCCAAAACAATCGTATTCTGCGGGCCTGCGTGGAGCAGTGGATTGTCGCTAGCCCCGACCTCTATCACCGCTTGATCGAAGGCCGACAGTTCGACGGCGAAGAAACCGAGCAGCTGCGGCGGCAGTCGGTGCTGCGTACCGAGGTCTTGCCCAGCTTGGCCCACACCGTCATTCGCGAAGCCAAAAGCTCGGGGCTGATGCCGACGGATCTTGTCACCTTGGCGGCCCAGGTAAGCCACGATCTGCCGGGGGATGTCGAAGACTACGACGTGCTCACCATTGCCGCTGGTCTCTACGATCGCTACCAGACCCTGCTCTCCCAGCGGGGGTGGATTGACTACGACGACATGATTTTGGGTGCCCTGCGCACCCTCGAAGACCCCGACAGTCGACACTTTTGGCAGAGTCGCACCTTTGCGGTGTTTGAAGATGAGGCCCAGGATTCTTCCCCCTTGCAGACTCGGCTGCTGACCCTGCTGGCGGCGGACCCCGACGACCCCACCGGGGAGCCCAACCTGGTGCGGGTGGGGGACCCCAACCAGGCGATCAACTCCACCTTTACCCCCGCCGACCCGGTGTTTTTTAACCAGTTTTGCAATGCCTGCCGTCACCAGGGAGACTTGGTAACCATGGATCAGGCCGGACGCAGCAGCGGCGTGATCATGGCCGCCGCCAACCGCATGCTGACCTGGGTCAACCAAGCGCGGGTGGCGGGGCCAGAGACCCCCTTTCGCGACCAGGCGATCGCCCCGGTAGACCCCGACGACCCCCAACCGGGGGCCAACCCAGCTCCCCTAGGGGCCGGGGTCGAGATCCTGTCACCACCCACCACGGTCGATACGGTCCGGCTGATCGCCGAGCGGGTGAGAGATCTCTACACCGAGCACCCCGACACCAGCTTTGCCATTTTGGTGCGGGAGGGTCGCCAGGGCCAGTTTGTGGGCAATTTGCTGCGCGACCCTGCCCAGGTGGGGGTAGACCTGCCCGCCCTGGGCCTGACGCTCTACGACGTGGGAGAGCAAGACCGCCAAACCCGCGTGCCCACCGACATGCTAACCCTGCTGCGATTTATCGAACGACCCCACTCGCCCGATACCCTCAAGGGAGCGCTGCGGGTGCTGGTCGATCGCCAGCGCATTCCCACCCAAGACCTGAATAGCTTGGCCCAGGCCCCGGAGCAGTTTCTCTACCCCGGCCCCCTCGACGCCCCGCCCGATACCGAGGCCGCCCGCACGGCGCGGCGATATTGTACGGGGCTGCTGCGATCGCGCCTCGAACTGCCCCCCTACAGCCTGTTTTCCTTTATTGGCCTGACCTTGGCCTACAACCAGAGCGAACTGGCCACCGCCGACAAGCTGGCCGCCCGCGTCAGCCAGCAAATTCGCCAAGACGACACCCTCGCCGCTGCGATCGGAGCGCTGCAAGACATCGTTGGCTCTGAGCGCTTTACCGCCGTCGAAACCGAAGACACCGACTCCCTCTACACCCGCCCCGGCCAGCTCACCCTGATCACCATGCACAAGGCCAAAGGGCTCGACTGGGATGTGGTATTTCTGCCCTTTCTCCACGATAAAACGATCCCCGGTACCCTCTGGGTGCCCCCCCAGGGAGAGTTTCTGGGCGACTTTACCCTGGCGGAGGTGGCCCGCGCCCAAATACGCGCCCACGCTCACGGTCACCGGGGTGAAATTCCTGACATTATGACCGCCTGGGAGCAGGCCAAACACCTTAAAGCCGCCGAAGAATATCGCCTGCTCTACGTGGCCATGACCCGTGCCAAACGCCTGCTCTGGATGTCTGCCGCCCAGCAGGCCCCCTTTACCTGGAGCAAGCCCGACGCGCTACAGTCCGCAAACCCATGCCCGGTGCTGCCGGTGCTGCGGAAATAATGGATTTTAGATGGGCACCCATCACCCCGCCAAAATCCAAAATCGCCAATGGCCTGGGTCGTGGGTTACGGCGGGGCGTAAGGTTGAAGGGGGGGCATGGGATCATGGCCGCCTAACCCACGCTACGGGTACCAACCGACCACCCGCCAAAATCCAAAATCCCCAATCCAAAATCCCTAGTCGATCCGTTCAATCTGCCAAAGAATTTGATTGCCTTCTCGCCGCACCCGCGACACTGACCAGTTGCGCCAGGCCCAAAATTCTCCGCGACTGGTGACGGCGCTAGCATTTACATCCATTAAATCGGCCAGCTCTGAACTGGTGATTAAATAGCCCTGCTTAGCAACTTCGTCAGCAATTTGTAGGGTTTCTAGTACATTGCGCAGATTGTCAACCCTAACCTCACGGGGTAAAGAATCAAAGTTTTCACTAATCGGAGAAGTCCCAGAGTCTGCCATGATGCATAATGCCGTCCAAAGCTAAAGTCAAGCTAAATTCTACCCTTAGACTCTGGGGTTACCGCTAGCCCAACCCATGAATCATCTATGCTTTTCATTAAGAAAGCTTATGATGGCCGCTATTTCCTCAGGTTTGGCCGCGCTGATGTCACAGATTAGTGTAAATCGGCACTAGTTGAGTGAACGGCTACGTAGCGTTGCCCCATGGCGACCTCCACCCTGTAGAGCACAGCCGCTTCTCGGAGCACAGATCTTGATAGACCGATAGACCTTGAGCGCTCAAGGCCCAGTTTTCGTTAGCCCCACCCGCGACACCTAGGATCGCGCGGCCTGGGGCGGCATCACCCTTTGCCGAATTTAGGTTTACCACCATGTTTAAGCCCATTGTGACAGGGGTGTCAGCGAGTGCTGCCATCCTGACGGCGGCTGGTCTAGCTCAGCATCTGGCCGATGCCCAAGAGCCCCCGATCGCCCCGATCAACTGCCCCAGCCAACCGACCTGGACCGCTGGGTTTACCTTCTATGAGCGCATTTTGCTGGCCGATGGCCAGTTTAAGACCGCCACGGTAAATGCCGACGCGGCCAAGGTGCACCAAGGGGCTGGCCTGGCGTCGCCCACCGCGTTTACCCTCAACCGAGGCGCTACGGTCACCGTGATCGGAGAAGCCTGGGATCGAGGATGCAATCAATGGATGGAGATCACGACGGCTGAAGGCAACCGCTGGATTCACGGCAATCTGTTGGCGATCCAAGACAACCCGATGAATGTCGGCCCCGTTGACCCGGTCGAGGTGGCTCTCCCAGAGCAACCCTTGATTACCAGCCAATGCCCCCAGGCGGTGTGGACGGAGGGCTTTCGCTTTTATGAGTTGATTGCGTTGGCCGAGCGCCAGTATCGGCCCTCGGTGGTCACCGGCAACGGAGTCTATCTGCGGGCTGGGGTGGGGTTTGAGGCCCCCGAGGTGGCGGCCCTGGACCAAGGCACCCCGGTGATTGTGACGGGCGAAGCCTGGGATAGCGGCTGCCACCAGTGGATGCAGGTGCAGGTGGACGGAAAACGCCACTGGGTCAGCGGCGACCTGATTCAATAGCGTGCTCTGGCCCAGCCCGCCGCCGGTATCCAGCTATGGCCCCGGTACCGGCGGCGGGGTGAGTGGCTTACCTACAGGGCTCCCGGTGGGGAGATGCGGCGATTCACTGCTGCGCTGGGCGGCGGGGCGCTCACGTCGATGTGAATCGCGTTTCTATCGCTCGGAGACACCAGAGTAGCTGTTAAATAACTTCATAGTTAGCTTTAACTATTGACAATCGGGGGAAAAGGCCAGGACTATTAATACTGCTAAACCTAGCTCTCAAAGGCTCAGGATCAGGAGATGTAGCTATGCCTTTGCGATCGCATACCCTGACCGCTATAGCCAACGGATTAATAGCCTGCCTTTTGCTTCCCC
>JAIXUR010000069.1 GCA_027483425.1 Cyanobacteriota bacterium
ATGCCTGTATGCTAGCGCAGCTCCAGGGTCGCGTTCTAGGGTGCCACCCCGGCGGTAGGATACCGCCGTACCTGGTATTCCCGCGAGTCGATCAGGCGGTAATCAAAGCCCAGGGCCTGTTTGAACTGATGATCCAACGCATCCAGCTCAGCCTGGAGAATGGCCTTCCACTGCTCGCGGGTTTGCCACCGGATCACCTGGATCACCTGGTCGTGCAGGTCGGGCGAAATCCATACTTCCTTAGAGACAAAGCCGGGATACTGGCTGAGGGCCGCCGTCCAGATGTCGTGGTCGATGCGGATGAAGGTTTCGCGGTTCTCGGGATCGACCGCAAAGGTGAGCCATTCGATGACCATCAGGAGTCGTCCTGGGTGAGGCGGGCAATCTGGGCTTCAAAATACTCTTGGCGATCGCGCAAGACCCGAGCCAGCACCAGCCCCTCACGGTAGGCCGCAAGGGCCGCTGGGGTGGCCCCCAGGTGCTCGTGCACCTGACCCAGCTGGTCGTAGGCGGTCATCATGCCGTAGGCGCTGTGGGCCTGCTGCGCTACTAGTAATAGCTGTTCGTAGAGGTAGCCGACATCGGCCCAGCGACCTAGGGTTTTGTAGACCTCGGCCAGGTCAGTGATGGCGATGGCGGCTACCTCGAGCTGCTGTTGCTCAATGGCATTGGTGTAGGCGGCCTGGTATTGGCGGGCCGCTGTGTCCAGATCGCCCAGGGCCAGGTAGTTGTTGCCAATCTGGTGCTGGAGGGGGGCGATCTGGGGCCAGAGGGTTGGGTCGCCTTGGTAGAGGATCAGCAGTTGCTGCTGACGGGCGATCGCCCCCTCAAAGTCTTGAGCTTGCTCTAGATTTTGGGCCTGGAGCTCCAGATAGCGCCGCGCCCCGTTGGGATCGGAGTCGGCCAGGGCCAGGGTCTCGAGCTCACCGTAGACCTGGGCCGCTGCCTCAAAGTCAAACCAATTGGCCTGGAGACTGGCCAGGGTCTCGAGCTGGAGGAGGGCCTCCGCCCGGTTCCCCGCTGCCAGGGCGGCATCGGCCAGAGATCGGTGAATGGCGGCGGCGGCGGTGACGTTGCCCAGGATCTCGTAGGTGGTAGCTACGGCCTCTAGGCGATCGCTATCCTCCGGCAAGACCAGCTCAGCCCGAATCTCATCTAGCCGCAGGGAAAAGAGCTGGAGATCTTGGGTGGCGTTGCGATCGCGCAGCTGCAGCCCCGCCTGATCCATGGCCGCCAACTCCTGATCGATTCCCAGCAGACGGCGCAGGCGCACCTCCCGCAGCCAAATCTGACGGGCTTGGTCTATCTCTCCCGCCTGATTCAGGGCCTCGGCCTGGCGGGCCAGCTGGTCCAGGTCTTGCTCCAGGTCATACTGCTCCAGGGGGCTGAGGGGCCTTGGTACCGGGGGGTCGGGCAGGAGTGGATCGAGGGGGTTGTCTTGGAGCGGGTCGGCCAAAAACGGAAAGCGAATTTCCGGGCGCAGCACCTGGGCCTGAACCTGGGGAGTCGTGCCCAGGCAAAGGGCGATCGCCACAGCCAAGGGGCCGACTAGCCAAATTGAACGGTGAGGACGCTGACGAGGCAATGGTCTTTCCTGATCTGCCCAACCATCATAAGAGTGTTCCAACTAAAGTGTTCCAACTAAATGCCTATCCGAGATCTCGCCGCGACCGGCCCAACGGGCCGAGTTCGCGTCCTGGGCAGGGATGTTTTTTTAGTTGGGATACTCTAAACGTCGCCAGGGCCTTAATGTGACAACCCCTTAACATCTCCAGGAGGCTCACCATAGAGAGAACCGCCATCCTGTAATCTGAAGATCCGGTGACGGTTATCCGGCCTGAGCCCGCCGCTTTTTTGAATTCTCTGCAAGCTTCGTTTCCAAGACTATGCACTCCACCACCGCAGCCCCGACCGTTGCCATCCCCCAGCGTACCGTTCGCATCGTGTCTCGCAAGAGCCAGTTGGCGCTGATTCAAACCCACTGGGTGCGGGATGAGCTGCAGCGGCACTTTCCGACCCTGGACTTTGAAATCGTCACCATGGAGACCCAGGGCGACAAGGTACTCGATGTGTCGCTGTCTAAAATTGGCGACAAGGGCCTGTTTACCCAAGAGCTGGAAGACACCATGCTGCGGGGCGACAGTGACTTTGCGGTGCACTCCCTCAAAGACCTGCCTACCCGTTTGCCCGAAGGGCTGATGCTGGGCTGCATTACCGAGCGCGAAAACCCCGCCGATGCCCTGGTCATGCACGAAAAGAATCAGGACAAAACCCTGGCTACCCTGCCCGAGGGTGCCGTGATCGGCACCTCCTCACTGCGGCGGCTGGCCCAGTTGTGCCACCACTACCCCCACCTCACCTTTAAAGATATTCGCGGCAACCTCAACACCCGCCTGCGCAAGCTCGATGAGGGCGGCTACGACGGTATTATTCTGGCGGTGGCCGGTCTTCAGCGCATGGCCATGGGCGATCGCATCCACGAAATTTTGCCCGCCGATATTTCCCTCCACGCCGTCGGCCAGGGCGCCCTGGGCATTGAGTGCCGCACTGGCGACGATGACATTCTCCACCTGCTCAGCGTGCTGTCCCACGGCCCCACCACCGCTCGCTGCCTGGCCGAACGGGCCTTTTTGCGTGAGCTAGAGGGGGGCTGTCAGGTTCCCATCGGTGTCAACACGGTGATCGAGGGCGATACCCTCACCCTCACTGGGCTGGTGGCCAGCCTAGACGGCCAGCGCGTGATTAAAAACACCGTAGCGGGTGCTGTCACCGAGGCCGAGGCCCTGGGTGATCAGCTGGCCCAACACCTGCGGGCGGCCGGTGCCCAGGCTATTTTGGACGAGATTAACGCGACCAATCGGGCTTAGAGGGTGTTTGAAAAGCCAAAGAGCATCTCAGGTTATAGGTAGGTCGTAGGCTAATGTCCTCAAAATCCAGCGTTTTTGCTGCCTATTGGTGGCAAACTATACCTGGGGCAA
>JAIXUR010000444.1 GCA_027483425.1 Cyanobacteriota bacterium
CTACCCCGAGTCTTGCCCCAGGTGCCCGCTCCGGTGATTGCGGTGGTGCTGACCATTGGGCTATCGGCCCTCTTCCACCTGCAAACCCATGGCGTGGCGTTGGTCGGGTCGATTCCACCGGGATTTCCGGCCTTTGCCCTGCCCCATCTCTCCCAGGGCATGTCGCTTTGGCCCCATGCCCTCGGCATAGCCCTGATGGCGGTGACCGAATCGATCTCCGCTGGCCGCGCCTTTACCCAGCGGGGCGAACAGCCGCCCGATGCCAATCAGGAACTGCGGGCCTTGGGCCTGGCCAACCTGGTCGGCAGTCTGTTTCAGACCATGCCCGCCGGGGGCGGCACCTCCCAAACCGCCGTTAACGATCAGGCGGGGGCCAAAACCCAAATGGCCGCCCTGGTCACCGTGGTGGTGGTGGCCCTGACACTGCTGTTTCTGGCTCCCTGGCTCAGCCTCATGCCCCAGGCTACCCTCGGCGCGCTGGTGCTGGTGGCCGCCGCCGGGTTGATCAAGATCCAGAGCTTTCGGGCGATCGCCCAGATTCATCGGGCTGAGCTGGCCTGGGCGATCGTCTCGCTGCTAGGCGTAGTCGGACTGGGCACCCTAAAGGGAATTATCCTGGCGATCGCGATCTCGCTGCTGACCCTGCTCTACCAGGCTAACCATCCCCTGGTGTATGAACTGGGGCGTAAGCCCGGCACTGATATATTTCGCCCCCTGGCGGATCACCCGGACGATGAAACCTTGCCCGGCCTGCTGATCCTGCGGACCGAAGGACGGCTGACCTTTGCCAGTGCTCCTCAGGTGGCCGACCGCATGCAGGCCCTGGTGGCCGCCGCCTCACCCCAGGTGCTGGTGTTCGACCTCGGGGCCGTACCCGATATTGAATACACGGCGTTGCAAATGTTGATCGAGGCTGAGGAAAAACGGCGGCTTCAAGATGGAATTTTGCTTTGGCTGGCCCACTTAAATCCAGAGGTACTCCGGGTGATCCGGCGGTCGTCTTTAGGCAAAACCTTGGGGGAAGACCGGCTGTTTTTTAATGTTGCCCAGGCGGTGGAACACTTTGAGCGATCGCGCTGATACCTCAGGGGCTTTCAAAATTTAAATTGTCCTTGGCATCCTCCAAGTGATATCTGGGCCTGAGAGGCGCATTCACGCTGTGCCCTCCTGGGCTCCGGGGGGGCACAGGCCCCCCGGAGCTTAACCCGGTTAGTACGGGTAGGGGGCATAGGGGTCGGGATAGGGGTAGTAGGGATAGGGGGTAGCGTAGGGAGCGCGAACGGCAGCCCCATAGATGGCGGCGCGGGCATAGCTGCGTCGGGCCACCCCAGCAACGGAAAGCGGCGTAAAGGGTAGACCGATGATGTCAATAAATAGCGATACGTTATTTCCCATCGCCGGTATATCCCCATCGATCACGTTGACAGTGTAGGTTAAGTTTCCATTCTCCAAAACCGGATCCTTAAGGACAACCACAACTTGAGTCAAGGTGTCGCCTTCCAGGATGGAAAGATCGGCATTGGGCGGGTCAGACAGAAAACTGTTGCTGCCCGTACTCCAGAAGGGGATGAAGGTTTCGGTCTCCATATTGCCGGCAATGCGATTGGGGCGATCACTAAAAAACAGCGTCATCGGGCTAGCCTCAACCAGCGTCAGCTTTTTGGTCGCGGGGTCAAAGGTCATGCTCTTTGACGTTTGCACAAACAAAAAATCGGCTTTGTCGCTCCTAGCAGTTTGGCCAAAAGCCGCTTTGAGCGGTGCCAGAGCGGCGGTCAGGGCGGTCAGGGCAATAAAGGTTCGTCTGTTGGCCATGGGTCTACTCCTTGTTAAAGCTTGTTACAACTTGGACTGCGCAAGTTCAATGATCGTTTAGCTGAATGGTGCAGAAAACTCCCGAAACCCTCGTGGACCTCAAAAAAGTTCCTGCACCACTCAGCCAGGCCGCGCGCTGACCCTACTCAGAAACGCGATTATTCCGCTGGCTCTGCTCTAACTGCTGAATATCAGCCGGGGAGAGCTGAGGGCGATCGATCTTCAACGTCAGGTTATTGAGCGTTCCGTTGAACGCGAAGGGCACCTGATAATCCTGATCGGCCACCGGGGTACCCGTGTCAGAACCAATGTCGAAGTTCTCGTCCCAGGCCAACGCGAAGGGCAGAGACTTTGGCATCACCTGGGTCGCCACCACCTGACCATCCACCTTCAGGGTACCCGTGCCCCCTTGACCCACACCGCTGATGTTGCCGCCGAAGGCGAGGGTGCCCATGCCCAACCCGTCATACTTGAAGTCAAACTCCAGGGTGTGGTTACCAGGAGACAGCGGTTGGCTGCCCTCCCAGCGGGGGCGCTCCAGATCAACCAGGTTCCAGAGGAACACGGGCTTGCCCTCGAGAAGATAGAATCCATAGCCGCCAAAGCGACCGCCCTGGGTGACAATGATGCCGTTTCCACCGCCTGGGGGAATATCCACGTCAGCGGTGTAGGTGTAGGACGTGTTGAGCAGGCTGGGGGCGTCACCATTTGGGGTGCCTGTCACGGGTCTTGACCAGGAGAACTCGCTACGACCGGCAGCCAAGCTGGGACGCGGCTGGATCAGCCTTGGGAAAATCGAGTTATCCAGGGGTAGCACCTGATATTTATCCGCCTCTTGCCAGAACAAATCCTGTAGCTCCTTGAGCTTGTCGGGATAGTTGTCGGCAACGTTGTCGATCTGGGTCCAGTCTTTGGTCAGATCGTAGAGTTCCCAGGGGTAGTCCAGCGGTGAAGGGGCCTGCTTAATCGTTTGCCAGGGCGGACGGACCACTTGAGTGCTGGCGATCCAGCCATCATGGTAGAGCGCGCGATCGCCAAACATCTCAAAGTACTGGGTTTTGTGGGTCGATGGCGCGTTGGCATTCGCCTTGTCGAAGGTGTACATCATGCTCACCCCCTCGATGGGCTTTTGTGAAATGCCATCGACAACGTCGGGCTGACGGATACCGACCGCCTCCAGAATCGTGGGCACAATGTCGATCACATGGTGGAACTGGTTGCGAATACCCCCCTTGTCTGTGATGACGGCGGGCCAAGAAATCGCCATCCCCTGCCGCACCCCACCAAAATGGGAGGCCACCTGCTTGGTCCAGGAAAAGGGGGTATCAAAGGCCCAAGTCCAGGGGATCGCCATGTGGGCATAGGTCAGATCGCTACCCCAGGCATCGTAGAAGTTTTTCAACTGCACATCGACGGGCACAGTCACCCCGTTGAATATGGCCACTTCGTTGGGTGTGCCTATCATGGTGCCTTCGGCGCTGTTGCCATTGTCGCCGTTGATGTAGATGATCAGGGTGTTATCCAGTTGGCCCATGTCCTCAACGGCCTGAATGACGCGACCGATCTCGTGGTCGGTGTAGGCCACATAGGCCGCAAAGACCTCCACCTGGCGGAGGAACATCTTCTGCTCGTCGTCCGAAAGGGCCTCCCACCGCTGCAATAGGTCATCGGGCCAGGGCGTGAGTTGGGCATCGGCAGGAATCACGCCCAATTTTTTCTGGTTCTCGAAGATCTGCTGGCGCAGCTCATTCCAGCCCTGATCAAACAGATGCATGTTGTGGATCTTTTCAATCCACTCCGGGGTCGGGTTGTGGGGTGAGTGGGTGCCACCTGGCACGTAATAGACAAAGAACGGTTGATCGGGGTTGATCGCCGTGACTCGATGCATTTGTTCGATCGCGTCATCGGCCTGGGCCGTGATCAGGTTCCAGGTAGGGTTACCCACGTAGGGGTAGATCGCTGAGGTGTTACGAAATAGGTTGGGCTGCCACTGGTTGGCATCGCCACCGATGAAGCCATAGAAGTAATCAAAGCCCATGCCGCTGGGCCACTGGTCAAAGGGGCCTGCCTGACTGGCCTGAAACGCCGGTACGTTGTGATCCTTACCAAACCAGGAAGTCCAGTAGCCATTATCCTTCAGGATCTTGCCGACGGTTGCCTTGTCCCGAGTGATGATCGAGTCATAGCCTGGAAATCCTGTGGATTGCTCCGAGATCACACCAAAGCCCACCGAGTGGTGGTTGCGGCCCGTAATTAGAGCCGCACGGGTGGGCGAACAGAGGGCCGTGGAGTTGAAATTGGTATAACGCAGGCCATTTTGGGCAATGCGATCGAGGGCAGGCGTAGGAATGACGCCGCCAAAGGTGCTGGGAACGCCAAAGCCAGAATCATCGGTCATGATCAGCAGCACATTGGGTGCCCCCTGGCGTGGGACAACCCGTGGTTGCCAATAGGGCTTAGACTGCGAGACCTCCCGCGCGATCACGCCGCCAAATTTGCCCACGGGGGGTGGCAGTTGTTCACCACTAATGGACTGGGTGGCACTGGGCGAACCGGGGGTGCCGTAGATCTGTTGAGCGACTAGCGGCCCATACCAGATCCCGGAAATGAGCACTAAAACGAAAGCTACTGCCCCCGCCAAGAGAGGACTACACCAAGACGGAAGAATACGAGTTAACCAGAGTTGTAGATTTCTGAACATTGACGTCTCCACACGTGTTTGACCGGCTCTAGATATTGGCTAATAGCAAATCCGAGTTACACAACCCCGATTCGAAACCGATACCTCGTAGGGAGCATTGCAGTGCAATGCCCCTACAAACCGGGGGTATACAGATAGGATTTGGTATAAAGCAATGTTTTGAGAAAGGGCGAACTCCTGGACTAAAAGCAAAGGAGCACTACGAGCCGCAAAAACTCATCCGTGCCGTCCGCTGGAACGGTGGCCTTGGGCTGCTCACTGGGCAGTACGACCCAACGAGCAGCCCGACCCATCACGGCTGGAGTTCGATCTCTCCGGGTCGCCAGGTCTTATCGAACCATGGCTCCAGCGGGCCGTAGAGGCGCAGGATCATGAACCAGCCCTTGCCCGGAATCGTCTGCACCCAGTTCTTCTCCATGCCCGGCGGGGCCTTGGGGCCAAACCAGACGTCCACCGAGCCGTCGGCATTGGTTTTGAAGCCCTCGTCCTGGCTGCTCACGCTAGGTGCCTGCTGGTCGGTCTGCAGCATCGAGCGCGTCTGGCTGTCGTAGACGATCACCGACCAGAAATCCTTCACCGGAATGTTCGGCGGCAGGCGCAGCTTATACATCTTGCCGCCGTCGAAGGGGTTGCCATTCGAGTCCAGGGAGGCCCACGGGTACTGTGAGCCCTGGCCGACCATTTTCTCTTCCATCGCCGGGGTCACGCCGGTGGCGAAATAGTAGTAGAAGGCCGCTCCATCCAGGTTGGCAACACCGGGGGAGACTTCGAACCGATAGCCACCGAAGAACGGCAAGCGCCATGAGCTGCGTGGGGAGCTGTTGGGGTAGAAGAAGGCTTCTGGGTTGCGAATCTTGAAGGCGAGTGTTCGCGCCGTCACCGCACCGATATTGGCGGCGTCGGTCAGGATAGTCTTCATGCGCTCGTCGGGGTTGAAGGGCTGGCCCTTGACGATGCCGATCGAAGCGAAGAGGCCCAGCGTGGTGGGGTCGGAACCCTCCGGCGGTTCTTCCTGAATCACCTGGTTCAGCAGGGGCCAGAACGAGTAGTCACCCGGAGCGACGAAGTTCGCTGGTACGCCCGAGGCATTGGCAAAGGTGATCGGCGGCGGGTTGGCCGCATCGGCTAGCGGGTAGATCTTCAGGTTCTGCTTGACCGACTCCACCCCTGGCACGGGTGAACCGTCAACGAGGAAGGACCGGAATACCAGCCAGTTGCCGTAGGTGTTCGGTCGTACGACAAAATAGCCTGCTGGGATCTCGCCCTCGTACCCCGGTGGAAGAACCAGGTACTTGCCGCCATTGCCCTTGTCGTCACCAGTGATGCCGACGTCGACCACCCAGCGATACCAGAAGTCATTGATGGTTCCCAGAACCTTGGGGGGAATTTCGACGGCCAACGGCCCCTGCTTAGTATCGAGCCAGATAAAGCTGTAGATCGTGTTGTCGTTGGCCGTCAGTTCCACGGTCTTCGAATCGACCAGGGTCTCCCAGATCACGTTGGTCTGGTTGTCGGGCCCAAACTGGCGTATCGAATCGCGCATACCCGCCTGGTTGACGATCGGGATGGCCAGCAGATAGGCCTGCAGCGCCCGCGAGCGATCCAGGTTGTCGTAGATCTTTTCGATGGTGTCGGTGGTCGGGACGCCATCGGACAGGTTCAGTGTGCCGATCGAGGTATCGAGCCGGTTGGGCGTGGCCACCCCCGGCGCGATCGCCGTCGTCATCCGAAAGGTCTGGGCCGAAGCCATCGTAACAACACCCGTGACCAGGATCGTGACAATGGCTGTCACAACCATCCACATTCGCAGTTTTCTAAACGCCATCATTTACTCTTCGTCCTTATGTTCAGGCAACGGATATACGGAACCTTTCACTTGAAACCCTAGTTTTGGAAATATCGTTGAAAAGCTTGTTGGCCAGCAGTTACAAGCGACCTAGAACATCTTCAAAACTCGAGGCCTCACCATGGGCAGGTTTTAGATGCAACCCTCTCAGGGAGGAAATTCCGAAGACTTACCCCCTTGGATAATAAAATATGGCACAAAATAGCGTCTTGTCATTTCGTGACAAGGGGGAGGAAGTTACAAACCTTTAATAAATCAGCCCTCCCCAGGTGCGATCGACCATCCAGCGTTTTTTACATCTGGTAGTGCCTGCCATTGCACCTCCTCCTCCAGCCGATGCAGGATGGCGTTGAATACGTCCTAAGGCTCCAAGCGGATGTTCGCAAGGAGTGCTGACCCTGCCTCCCTACCTGGAGGATTGTCTTTCGCAAAAATCTCCCCAAGACCGGTGCTCACCGGGAACTGATTGGAACTCGCCGCCATCCGTTACAGCTCCAAGTCCAGGGGCTCCTCGAAGATCTCGGCATCACAGAACGGGCAGACTTGGGGGAGTTGTCGAGGGTCAAGGGGCGTTTCTCTCCCCACCAGGTTCAACCCATCCTGGTAGGCCTTAGCGATAGCGTCAGGCAAGTGAGGTTTCAAACTGGGGTTTTCAGATAGGTGATCACGAATGCGCTCCCGCTGCTCCTTGATAGTGTAGAACCAGCTTTTGGAACGAGCTTCGGGTTGATAGCGCCATTTGAGGAGATGCCCCAGCAGTACCCCCAAACGGTTGCGAAGCTCTTGGCGCTGTTGCTTGCCCAACGAATCCAACTCCTCAACCAAGTTCTCAATATCCACCTGTTCCCATTGCTGAGCTTGCAATAGCGCTATCTGGCGTTGCGTCCAGGCGTAAAAGTCCTGGTCGTAGAGGGTAGTGGTTTGCATGGGCATTACCGCGCGGGTTGAGCTAAGCGTATCCAGCTAATAACATATCCTGAGAGGCTGTTTGAAAAAGGGTATCCCTGAGTTCTACTTAGCTGACTGGCTACCGTAAATGGCCTGAGGCATGGGCCACCTTGACGCGCTTTCGCGATATAAGGTAAAACTCTCCCAGGCTTTTCAAACCACCTCTGACCAAGGATGCTGAACTCAGCCCAGCGGGTCTGTCACCTCAAAACCCTGCCTGAGTCATGAGCTGGAACCCTCTTATTCTGACATTTTTGGGGCAGCCTGGTCGACGTATCAATCAGATGATTTTGGTAAAGTAGCATAGCTGTCTCGGCTATCTACAGTCACAACACCCATGCAAGTCCCCCCTGAGCCGCCCCCAAGTCAACCCTACAACCTCAACAATGAACTGGCGAAGGATCGCACCCGCGCCGCCGCCGATCGCACCCTGATGGCCTGGATGCGCACCTCCCTGTCCCTGATTAGTTTTGGCTTCGGCATTCCCACCATTGTCAAGGCCATTGAGCAAACCCGGATCAAAGACGACATCAACCCAGAGCGGCTCTCTGGCATCGTTGGGTTAGCCTTTATTGCCGTCGGTGTTTTTGGCCTAGCGACGGCCCTCAATGCTCATCACCGGGCCCTTGAGGCGATCGCCCTGGACCGCTACACCTACGATCGCAAGGCCTCCAATGCCACCCGCATGGCGGCGATCAGCCTGCTCTCCATTGGCCTAGTCTCCTTTATTGGCATCATCATCAAAGCCCTCAATGTCTAAACCGCAGGCGTTAAGACCCAGGCAAACATCCGTAGAGGCCCTAAATCACCGTCAAACCCTCAGGAATTCTTCATTAGCCTTGACGCGAAATGACAAGAAATCAAAAAAATAACGTGATATCACTGAGGAGCGGGGGGCAAGCTTGATCTAGATAAGTAGCTGGGCGTAATTAAACTCAAGATGCTGTTGGGGGTGGAGGGGGCTTCGTCGTGAGCTCAGCCGAACGGTGAAACCCCCTGCCTGGGGGCGCAGCCCCCAAGCCCCTTCTTACAATTAATTAGGCCTGCTTACTTAGGTGAACATTTGCCGACGTTCTGGCTGGGGAGAAAACGGAATGTTTGAGCTTGTTCAACCTTCACAGTTTTGACCTTCACAGCACCCTGCAAGCGATGTTCAGACCCATGGGTTTGGCCCTTGGCACTGTCTCCCCATCGATATAGACCCCTAGAGATCACCATGAAAACCATCAATCAGTCTTTCAGAAGTCATTCTCTCGTTCGCCCCGTTCTGGTTTTGTCGGCCCTGTTTGCGATCGCGGGTTGTAGCCAACCCCCTACCCCCTCGGCCCAGGCGACTACCACGGCCCCCGAGGCGGCCACCACCGCCCAGGCACCCTCTTCTTCCCAGGAGGTGCAGCTCATGTTTGTGCAGACCGCTGACGACATTCAGGTCAACCCCACAGAAAAAACGTTTCGACTGGTGAATGTGAATCAGCAGACCCTGTACTTTGCCGATCGGCCTGAGCGTCTGGCCGGACACTACAAAATGGACGACTATCTGAAGGAATGGACCGAGGGAGACAACAATTTTGGCGAGGATCCACCCAATGCCACCCTGTCGATCTACGAGCCTGGTCAGGCCGGGAATTCGATTGTGGTGGTTGAAATTAGCAACCCCGTTGTAGAGGGTGACGATATCGTCTACAGCTACCAACTCATTGAGGGCACAATGCCTGCCCAGGGTGGCGCGACGGCTATCTTCATTGATTGGGTTCCGGCCCGACCCGGTGTGGGGCCAGGGGGAGTTGGCAAGCCCGGTGTTGTGGGGGTTGGGGTGTAGCCGACTGGCCGCAACAGTCTTCGGATTTTGCGGCCAGACTTGTCCTGTTCTGGGCGCAAGGGATGGCCCTAGGACTGCAACTGGACGTATATTTGGCTTGGATGGCTGGTGCTCTACGTCATCCTTCTGGTTTTAGCACGCCCAGGATCGCCGCAAACTAAAACCTCTAGCAGTCGACCATTCCCTTCAGAGGGCGGTCAGCTGGGCGCTGTGCTAGGCCAGTCATGCGCGACCTGGCGCGACCTGGCGCAGCTAGCCCTAGCGATCGCAGCGTCACGCCCCAATAGCCAGATAGCGTCCCAGGGTTTGTGTTGCCAGTTGCCCATGCCCTAAGCTATCTGGCCAGCGCTATCAATTACCCCAGACAATTACCCCGAAATAGGAGCACTATGGTCAGGTCGATGCCAACAGCCAATCTTCAGCGGTCAGCACGAGTCAACTGCACAACGCCAGATCAACCGACAGATCAATGGGCAGATCAACCGGCAAAGCCATGGTTTGCTAAGAGTCAGCTCAAATTTTGGGGCCATGGATTCCTGGCCGCTGGGGCTGTTCTCGCTACGGTGGCCTTCACGCCCGTTAGGAGTTGGGCGGCTGAGCAACTATTTTTTGACTTTGGCCCGTTGAGCCGGTCTATCCCCGTGGCATCCCTCGAGCACTTTGCCGAAACCGGCGAAGTGGATGCGGCCCTAGCGCCCTACTTCCGCAAGCTGACCCCAGCGCAACAGGCTGACCTAAAAACCGCACTAACCATCACAAAACCCGTTGATGTTGTGACCGTCAGCCAGTTTTTCTATGACCCCATGGGGGCCCGTTCCCTCGACTTTATGGGCAACGTGATCCAAACCGATGAGTTCTTGAATGGCGGCAAAGCGCTGCGATCGGCCCTGATTACCTCGGCGGCAAACGGTGAGATCTCACTCCTATCCGTCCTTCAGAATTTTCCGTCCAGGACAATACAGCTAGACCTGCAGGGCATTCTTAAACTGGTGCGCCAGACCAAGGCCGAGATAGAGGCCACCCAGGCTTTGCTTAAGACAGTGGCGGCACAGTCGGCCGCCGATGCCGCCCTGCCCCCGCCCCTTGACTTGGCGGCCCTGCCAGACTTAACCCAGCCGGGGCCCTACGGCACGCGGCGAATCGATCTGACCCTGGTCGATCCGGCTCGGCAAAATCGCACCGTCCCGGTGATTGTGTTTGTGCCTGAAAACCTGGCGGCCGCTCCGAGTTCTCTCCCCGTCGTGGTGGTTTCCCACGGGCTTGGATCGTCCCCCAACGACTTTTTAGAGGCCGGCGCGATCGCCAGCTATGGCTTCGTGGTGGCACTCCCTGACCACATCGGCAGCGACACCGCCCAAAAGCAGGCGCTGCTGAATGGGTTTTCCGACGAAATGTTTAAGGTTTCCGATTTCCTCGATCGCCCCCTGGATATTACCTTTTTGCTGGATGAGCTGGAGCGCACCAATCAAAGCCAATACCAGGGCAGGTTAAACCTAGATCAGGTGTTGGTGGTGGGCCATTCCTTTGGCGGCTACACGGCCCTGGCCATCGCCGGAGCCACCATTGATTTTGACCAACTGGCCCAGGCTTGCACCCCGGAGCAAAACATCCTTCTCGATGCCGCCCAGCTCTTGGAATGTCGAGCCCTAGAGCTGGACCCAGCCGCCGTTCAACGGCTGGGCGTCGAGGGGGTACGCGACGAGCGGGTGAAAATCATCATGCCCTTTGCCCCGGTGTCTAACCTATTTGGCCAGTCTGGCATTAGCCGCATTCAAATTCCGGTGGCGATTTCAGCGGGGACGGTTGACGTGGCGGCCCCGGCTATGCCCGAACAAGCCACCACCTTTACCTGGTTGACTACCCCCGATAAATACCTGTACCTGATTCAAAATGCCTCCCACAACGCCAGCCTGACCGAGATGGTCGACAAGTTCCTGCACGTTCAAAACTCCTATGACCAGAGCAGCCAAGAGGAGCTAGCCCTTGTCCAAGAGCTAACTCTGACGTTAGTGGTGGCCTTTGCCCAGGCCTACCTCAATAACGATCAGACCTACGCCCCTTTCCTGCGATCGGCCTACGTAGAAGCCGTCAGTCAAGAGCCCTTCAAACGGTATCTGGTGAGGGAATTGCCCGATTGACGTGGCCCGCCGACAACCTCTTTATGATCACGATGGTGTCATCTCCTAGAATTCCAGGTTTTAAGCTCGCATCGGTTTTACTCAGCCTATGCCTTGGCGGTTTACTGGTGCTGACCCTGGGGGGAAACCGGGTAGAGGCCCAGGCATCGCCCCTCGCCATGGGCTGGAAATCCTTTGGCATTGAGGGGGATATTGCCTACGCCCCAGTCAGGTTAGATGGCTACCCGCTATTTTCCATTGCCACCGATCTCAGTCAATCGGATAGTAACCGCAGCGGCATTGGGGCGCTCCAGATGCGACGCAGTCGCATTGAAAATCTCCTCCATAACCAGTTGCAGACCTTGCTAGAACAGGGTATTGATCCCGACGATCTCCAGATTGTGGTCACCCAGTTAAATAAGCAAACAGCCGTGCAGGCCGTGGTGGCAGGCAACCCCGGCCGACCCATGGTCACCATCACGGCCCTGGATGCTGAAATCTATGGCCTGACCGAGGCTGACCTGGCCGACGAGGTTGCCCAAAACATCCAGACCGGGCTAGAGCGGGGCATGGCCGAACGACAACCGGCCGCCCAGTGGCGGCAGGCCAAGCAGGGGGCGGTGGGTGCTGCGATCGCCGCCCTGCTGATCGCGCTCTTGGCCCAGATCAATCGATGGGTGGGGCGATCGCAGCACCCCCTGAAGCATCAACTATTGGTCCAGCAAGAGAGCCTCGCCCAGCAGCAGGCTGCCCTCAGTCCAGACGAACCCCTACCAGAGCCGATCACCGACCTACAGCACCAGATCGTTCGCCTCAAACGCCGCATCGAGCGCAAAACCTGGCTACAACGCATTCTGCAATTGAGTATGGTCACCCTGGGATTATGGGGTACCGCCTGGGTGCTCCAGCGCTTTCCCCAAACGCGATCGCTGGGCCTGCTGCTGATTAGACAACCCCTGGGGCTGTTGCTGCTGGGGTTGATGTTGACCCTGCTGATCATCCTCAGCCGCCTGGGTATTGACCGGGCCGTCACCCAGTGGGTGGGTACCGCAGACACCATCCCCGCCGTTCAGCTAGCCCGACGGCAGCAGCGGGGTACCACCCTGGCGATGGCCTGGAAAGATGTCGTGACCCTGTTTTGGATCGTAGTGGGGGGGGTGATGGCGCTGAATCTGGTCACCCTGTCGGCGGGGTTCACCCTCAGCCTTCAACTGGGTGCCCTGGGGCTGCTCGCCTCCTTGGTCTTTCAGTCCACCATTCAAGATGCCCTGTCCGGTGTGCTCCTGCTAGCCCGCGATGCCTACACCATCGGCGATACTGTGGCCATCCAAGACATTACCGGTGTGGTCGAAACCATGGGATTGGCCATGACCCAGATTCGCAATTCACCAGGGCATCTGATTACCCTGCGCAACGGCCAAATTACCTCCGTAGCCAACTACTCCCGGGACTGGGCCCGGATGGACTACGCCGTTTTGGTCGATCATGACACCGACATCAGACAGGCCCTCACCGTCATGGCAGAGGTATTGCAAACCCTACAAGCATCCTCCGACTGGGCCGATAAGCTCATCGATCAACCGGATATTCTCGGGGTTAGTCAGATTGACCCCCAGGGTATCTTGCTTCAAATTCGCACCCAAACGGCCCCAGGCCAGCAATTTAGCGTGCTCCGCGAGTATCGTCTGCGCCTCAATCAGGCCTTCAATGCCAAGGGCATTCGGCTGGCCCTACCCCAACGAGAATTGCGGTATCGCGACCCAGACCCTAGACCCTCAGACCATCCATCCGAGTAATCCATCTCATCAACAAATTCCCTCACGGTCGGGACATGCGTAGATCATCCCCTCCCTCTGGGCACCTCTCCCTGGGAGGGGAAGGGGTGGGTCATCTCAGACCCCGAAACCCACCCCGCCCTCCGGGCACCCCTCCCTGGGAGGGGAAGGCGTTGGGACAAGTCTGGCACAAAAATACCGGAGAATTTGGCTGCCTGCCCAGGGAGCAGGCTCTGCGGCCCTACCGGGGGTATCTGCTTTCCCAGAAATCCCCTCAGGCACAAAGTAAAGCCCTCTGGTCATAGGCTACCAGAGGGCTGAAGAGATGATCCGATGGATTAGAGAACCGACTTGGTGCCAGAGGCCGCTTCATCTGACCGGCGAAACACATCCTCCAAAGAAGCCCGCTTGCCATTGGTTTGGTTGCTGCGCAGCCCGTTGAGGATATTGGCCAGCACCGCATCCACGGAGAACTGTCCCCCACCGTTGATCACAAAGAACAGGAAGGTGGCGGCGTACAGGGCCGACAACTCCAGGTAGGGAATGCTCAGCCCCGCGATCTTAACGTGGTGGTACATGGCCACCAGCATGGTGAAAAACAGCCCCATCGCCGCCGGGCGAGTCAACAGGCCGAGGGCCACCAGCGGGGCACCGATCAGCTCGGTGAAGGCTGCCATGTAGCTGAGGGTAATGGGAAAGGGCAGGCCCAGGTAGGCCACGTAGGCCTGGGCGAAGCTCTCAATATTAGCCAGCTTGTCGAGACCGTTATGAACCATAACAATACCGGCGACAACTCTCAGAATTGTCCAGGAAATCTGAAAGGCGGTGTTGCTGGACTGATTGGGCTGAAGCGCAAGGCCGCCCAGGGATAGCATGCGTTGCTGAGCAATCATAGGGATTAACAAAAATTAACTTCGCTACTCATTATGGTAACGAAGTTTTAAGAGAAGTAAAGGTGCTATCCAGGTCAATTTACTCTGCAAGATGAAAAATCAGTTCGGGTGCACCTCGCGATCGGTGAAGCGCGGGCTGGTCAAAGCGTGGGGCCAGAGATTAAAAAAATCGGGGCGTAGCGCTGAAATGACGGGCGATCGCGCAAAATCAAAGCATTCAACCTCGACAAATTCCTATGCGATCGATGATCTCTCGCTCGATGTTTGGGCTGGCTCTGGTAGGTGCCTGGCTAGGGAATGTGCCGGTCTCCAGTGCTGCCCCCCGGCCCCAGTTGGACAGGGGAGTCGCCCAGGCCCAGGTTTGGCTGGCCCAAGACGCGACCCCAGACCCGGCTCCAGACCCGGCCCCAGAGGCCGCCGTCGGTGACCTGCCCACCACAAAAACCGTCACCATCGTGGTCGAAGGCGAACCCCAGGCAGTGGTAATGCAGCTTTACCAGCACCCAGAGGTGCCCTTGGTGACCTACTACCCGTTTACCCTGACCGTAGACCAGGCTTGTAGCGCCGATGGCTGTGCTGTCTCGTTTACCAACCCGGTCACAGAGGCCAGTATCGTCTTTATGTTTCCCGCCGGGGCAGAGCAGGCCGCCGACCTGGTCCCCTACATCACTGGGCCCGAGGGGTTGGTCACCCAGAACGAATGGGTGGTAACGGGCACCTACACCGATCAGCTCAATTTCCCCTGGGCGCAGCAGTTGGTCACCTTTCAAACCCCCGAACTGGCGGCGGTGGGGTTGGTCTATCTGGGAGCCGTCAACAACCAGGGGTTTGCGGTCATGGCCCTGTTTCCCCCCGATGCGGGAGACGGCTTTATGCCCGAGGCCAACGCCATCTTTTCGGAGATTCAGGTTCAGCCTCGGCGGTAGTTAGGAGTCAGGAGTCGGGAGTCAGGAGTCGGGAGTCAGGAGCCAGGAGCCAGGAGCCAGGAGCCAGGAGTCGGGAGCCAGGAGCCAGGAGTCGGGAGTCGGGAGCCAGGAGCCAGGAGTCGGGAGTCAGGAGTTAGGTAGGGATTAAATTCTGACTCCTGACTCCTGGATTCTTTTATTCTTTGTGAGCCAACCTGCCCCGGCTGACATTGATACCCGAAACCGGTCATAGTGTTAACTTTTT
The DNA here is from genome assembly GCA_027483425.1 of Cyanobacteriota bacterium. Lineage (GTDB taxonomy): Bacteria > Cyanobacteriota > Cyanobacteriia > Phormidesmidales > Phormidesmidaceae > Nodosilinea. Next base: position 15,082 of record JAIXUR010000444.1, read on the forward strand.
TGTCCAGATGTCGCTCTAGCTTGTGGGAGGGCGTAACGGAACTTGATAATCAATTCAGAAACGCAGATTAATCAAGGACATACCCATGGGTTTAATTAAGTCTATCTTTGGGCTCATTGGCGGCATCTTTAAGGCGATTGCCGGCCTGGTTGGCCTGGGCAATAAGTCTGAATTTTACATGGAGATCGATGAAGCCGCCGCCGGTAGCCCGCCCGCTGTGGCTGCCAGCGCTCCCGCTCCAGTTAAGGTGGAGCCTAAGGCTAAGGCGGAGCCCGTGACGGCCGCTCCCGCCAAAGCTCCCGCTAAGACAGCTCCGGCTCCGGCCCCTGTTGCTGTGGCAGCCGCTCCTGTACCTACCGGCTTTGCCTCGAATTATCTCACCAGCGTCGGCACGACCATGCCCAGTCGCCGTCGCCCTGGCCCCAGCCTGTCTCCCTTTAGGGACATGGCCAAGCAGGTCAAAACCAGATAGGCCTAAATCCGTAGATTTGAGCGATCGCGCCAGTCCGCCTAGACCTACTCCAGCAACCCAGGGTGGCCCAGCGCCATCCTGGGTTTCTAGATCATGCCCTCAGCGGGGAGGGTTGGCCGCCAAAAAGCGCAGGGTGCTGTAGAGGTGAAAGGCGCGATCCCACGGGCTGGGCACCGATCGCCCCAGATCTATATGGGCCTCAAAGGAAGGCAAGAGGTCGATGGCATCGAGGGCGCTTTCGCCAAACCCCTTAAAGTCGTTAATAGGGGCGCTCACAATACCGGCGGCAAAGTAGTTCTTCATGGCTTTCCAGGCGGTGGTGGCAATCAGCGGCGTAGGAAATGCCTCGGTGGGCGGTAGGGGAATGGCCTCGCGGTATCGGTAGGTGCGATCGCACAACCGCAGCACACACCCGCGCCCGTGCAGGTGCCAGTCAATCATCTCGCCGTAGTCTTGGGTCGTATCTTTGCGCTTGAGCCTACCCCGCGCATCCAAGTCAACCACCGACTCGTAGATGGGCAGTTGGCCCACCACCCACTGGGTAATATCGCTCCAGGCTAGCTGCATGGTGCCGAGCTGCCCAGTACTATTTTGGCAAATCACCGTCAGATGGGGCTCCACGGCCTGAATGGCCTGCACCCGAAAGGTCGATACCTGCTTGACCTGGTCGACCGTAAACCAGCGGGCCGGAGTGCCCTCGGCCTTCAGCTGTTCGCAAAAATATTGCAGTTCTCCCGCCGCCCCCTCCCGCAGTAGCCGCCAGTTCTTGCCAGACAGCCGGGTTCTAGCGGTGTAGGCATCGATTTGCATCACCTTGGCCAAGCCCTGCACGGCAGCCTCTCGGCGATCGCCCGTCACCGGCTCCAGCACCAACACCGCCGCCACCGCTGCCCCCGGTTGCTGTTTGGCGGCACTCAGGTCATGCTCCCGCCGCTGGGCGAGCTGGTCGCGCACCCGCTGCACACCCTCTCTCGCCTGGCTCATTACCCTCGTATTGGCCGTGCTTTGCAAGAGCCGGGTGTAGGTCACCTGGGCCTTCTCTAGCTCGTCTTTGGCTTCCCAGTATTGCCCCATGGCCAGCTTGAGCCAGGGGTCTTGGGGAG